>NZ_JAVSCF010000016.1:0-49263 GCF_031932565.1 Streptomyces sp. B1866 | reverse complement strand
CTCGGCCGACCCGCGCCCGGCGGGCGACCCGGGCCGCCTCGGGGCGCGGCGCCGCGGCGGTCGGCGACCCGGCGCGCCCCGCCTCCGGGCGCGCTCCACCCTCGACCCCATACCGCTAGGAGAAGGCGATGTCCCCCCGTCCGCCGCGCTGGTACTTCTCGTTCAGCAGCCCGTACTCGTGGCTGGCCTACCGCGACCTGACCGGTCCGTACGCCGATATCGCGCACCGCATCGAGTGGCTGCCGTTCTGGGAGCCCGACGAACCGTCCCTGGGCCGCCTCGCCTCCTGCGGCGTGCGCCTGCCGTACGTGCCGATGTCCGCCGAGAAGCTGCGCTACGTGGAGTACGACGTGCGGCGGCTCGCCCGCGCGCGCGGCCTGCGGCTGACCTGGCCCCGGGACCGCAGGCCCCGCTGGGAGGTCTCCCACCTCGCCTACCTGGTGGCCGAGGAGCACGGCGTCGGGCCGGAGTTCGCCGGCCGGGTCTACCGGGCCCGGTGGGAGGAGGGCCGGGACATCTCCGACCCGGCGGTCATCGCCTCGCTCGGCCCGGAGCTGGGCCTGAACCCGGACCGGCTGGCCGCGGCGGGCGAGGACCGCGCGGTGCGCGAGCGGGGACTCGCGGCGCTGCGCGCGCTGCACGAGGACGGCGTGTTCGGCGTGCCGTACTTCATCGACGGCGGCGAGCAGTTCTGGGGCGTGGACCGGCTGCCGGGCTTCGCCGCCTGCGTACGGGCCGGGCTCGCGGCCGGAAAGGCCGGCTGACGCCCGTACGGGCCGGTATGGCGCCCGTACGGGCGGCCACGGGCCGGGCCCGCGCGGACGCGGCGCCGCGGGCACGCGCGGGACCGGCGGAACGGGGGATCACGGGGGATCACCGACAACAGCGACCGGAGGTGCATCACATGTCCCAAGAGGCGGTGTCCGGCCCGGCGGCCGGGGGGCGGCCGGCGCCGGACGGCGGCGAGGACGCGGCCGCGCAGGCCCTGGACCGCGCGGCCGAGATCGACCGGCTGTCGAACCTGCTCGGCGTCTACGTGGAGACCCTGACCACCCCGAGCGGCATGGACCCGGGCCACGCGGGTGGCTGCGGCTGACACCCTGCCGGCCTCAGGTGGTGTGGGGGGCGTTCCGCGCGGGCCTTCCGTACGGGCGGGCGCCGGCCCGTACGGACCTCGCCGCGGGACGCCGGTCCGGCTGCCCGCGCGACCGGGCCGCGGGCTGCCCGCGCCGCCGGGCGGCCGCCGCTCACGGCTCCAGGACCACCTTGCCCACCGTGCCCCGGGTCTCCAGGGCGCGGTGCGCGCGGGCCGCCTCGGCGAGCGGGAAGCGGTGGACGAGCGGGACGAGCCGGCCGGCCGCGGCCTCGGCCAGCGCCCGGTCCTCCATCGCGCGCACCGGGTCGTCCCCGCCGATCTGCTGGAGCCACCCCGGGCCGAGCAGCACCCGGGAGGTGATGCCGCGCTCGGCGAGTTCCCGCTCGGTGAAGGTCAGCGGCTCGCCGCCCAGCGGCCCGCCCGCCGACCAGCCGTACACCAGGTGCCTGCCGCCCGGCCCGAGCAGGTCCGCGGCCGTACGGGCCGTGTCGCCGCCGACCGAGTCGAACAGCACGGTCGCGCCCTGCCCGCCCAGGACATCGCGCGCCCGCGCGTGCCAGCCGTCGGCCGTGTAGTCCACGGCGGCGTCCGCGCCCAGGGACCGGACGCGCTCCGCCTTGGCCGGGCCGCCGGCCAGGCCGACGACGGTCGCGCCGAGGTTCCTGGCGTACTGCACGAGCAGCGAGCCGATGCCGCCGGCCGCCGCGGTGACGACCACCACGTCGTCCTCGGCCAGCTCGGACAGGTGCAGGATCGCCATGGCGGTACGGCCCGTGCCGATCATGGCCACGGCCTGGGCCGCGTCCAGGTTGTCCGGTATCTCGTGCAGCTTCTCGGCGGCGGTGACGGCCAGTTCGGCGTAGCCGCCGGGGACCAGCCCGAGGTGGGCGACGACCCGCCTGCCGAGCCAGCGCGCGTCGGTGCCCTCGCCCAGCGACTCGACGGTGCCCGCGACCTCGCGGCCGGGGATGGTGGGCAGGTCGGTCGGGGGCATGGGGCCGCCGGCCAGGCCCTCGCGCAGCGCCGTGTCCAGCAGGTGCACTCCGGCCGCCGCGACGGCGATCCGTACCTGGCCGGGTGCGGGGTGCGGGTCGTCGGTCTTCTCGTGGACGAGGTTCTCGGCGGGGCCGAAGGCGTGCAGGCGGACGGCGTACATGGCGTGCTCCCCGGTTTCGGTGACGTGCGGTCGTGGCGCGCCTTCCGTCGCGCCGGGTGCGCGGCGGTGGCGGGCCGTGGCCCACCCTCCGACTTCAACCATGGTTCAGGTCAAGTCGCGACTTTGGTCGCGGCGGCATGGCCGATCGGCCGACGGCCGGGCCGGGCCGGGCCGGTGAGACTCGGGGAGTGACCGGGCCGCGCGGGCGGCCCGGCGGTGCCGGGTGGTCCGGCCCCGCCCGGGAAGTTCGGCCTCTTATGAGGAGCCCGGGTGTCCGGTGGCCCGGGGAGTCCGGGTGGTCATAGGGGAGAAGGGCGGGCGGGCGACGGTGCCGAGGCTGTGGCGGCGAACCGGGAGCGCTTCCGGGACCAGGGCGGGGGACGGCTCCGGCCCTCCGGCGGCGGATCCGCCGGCCCGCGCGGGGCTTGTCGTGCGGCCCGTCGCCGGAGACCGTGCGCGGCGCGCCGCCAGGCGGCCCCTGGCCAGGTCCCTCGCCCTGCCCCTCGCCCTGCTGGCCGCCTGGCCGGTGACCGGCGTCCCGGCCGCGGCCGGGACGCCCGCGCCGGGCCGGGCCGCGCCCGAGGAGCTGTACGTGGCGCCCGGCGGCCGCGACACCTGGCCGGGCACGGCCGACCGCCCGTTCGCCACCCTGGAGCGCGCACAGCGGGCCGTCCGCGCGCGGACGCCGTCGATGCGCGCGGACCTCGTCGTCAACGTGCGCGGCGGCACGTACCGGCTGCCCGCACCGCTGCGCCTGTCGGCCGCCAGGGGCGACTCGGGCGCGCACGGCCACCGCGTCGTCTACCAGGCGTACGGCTACGGCACACCGCACGCCGAGCAGGTCACCCTCAGCGGCGGCCGGCCGGTCACCGGCTGGCGGCCCGCCGCCGACCTGCCGGGCGCGAGCGGCGTGTGGCGCGCGGACGTCCGTGCCCTGGAGACCCGGCAGCTGTACGTGGACGGACGGCGCGCGCACCGCGCGTCCCTCGGCGCCGGCCTGCCCGGCGAGGTCGTCCTGACCCGCACCGGCTACGTCACCGACAGCGCCGCGCCGCTTGCCTGGCACCGCCCGCAGGACGTGGAGTTCGTCTACAACGGCGCGTGGGGCGCGGTGCCGTACTCCGAGTCGCGGTGCGGCGTCGCGTCGGTCGCGCGCGAGGGCGGCGGCACGCGGATCACCATGGACCAGCCGTGCTTCCAGCGGCTGAAGGACGTCTACCGTACGGAGCCGGAGGAGCCCGCCGACCCCGTCGACCCGACGAACGTGGAGAACAGCGCGAGCTTCCTGGCGCGCAGGCCCGGCGGCTGGTACCTCGACCGCTCCCGGCCCGGGCACCACGTCCTGTACTACCTGCCGCGCCCGGGCGAGGACCCGCGCCGCGTGCCCGTCGTCGCGCCCGTGCTCGAAGGACTGGTCGACGGCGCGGGCACGGCCGGCGAGCCGCTGCACGACATCGCCTTCCGGGGCCTTGAGTTCGGCTACGCCACCTGGCTCGCGCCCAGCGGCCCGGCCGGGTTCCCGCACATCATCGGCGGCACCTATTCCACGGGCGGCGACAGCGGGGCCACCGTCCCGGGCGCCGTGTCCCTGCGCGCCACCCGCCGGGTAACCGTCGAGGGCAGCCGGTTCCGCCACCTGGGCGGGCAGGCGCTCGAACTGTCCGACGGCGGCGCGGACGACGTGGTGCGCGACAACCTCGTCGAGGACGTCTCAGGCGGCGGCATCCGCGTCGGCGGCACGGGCGTCAACCAGGGCGCGCGGGTGGCGGACAACCGGGTGCGCCGCGTCGGCGTCGAGTACCGGGGCGGGATCGGCATCACTCTCGACGGCACGCGCGAGGCGACGGTGGAGCACAACGAGATCGCCGACGTGCCGTACTCCGGCATCTGGGGCGAGTCGTCCACGGGGCTGCGGATCCTGGCCAACGACATCCGCGGCGCGGTCTACGCCGTCCCCGACGGCGGCGGCGTCTACCTGCCGTTCGACCAGGGCCCGTCGTACGAGGGCGGCGCGGTGGTGCGCGGCAACGTCATCGAGGGCACCGGCATCCCGTACAGCCCGGACGAGGACCCGGCCTCCAGCGCGGTCTACGCCGACGTGGACGCCGACCACGTCACGGTCGAGGGCAACGTGCTGTACCGCAACGCGCACGCGCTCGGCGGCGTCGCGCCCAAGGGCGTGCGGGCCACCGGCAACTACTGGGACGACGACGTGCCCCGCTGGCTGCCGGACACCCGCCCGCCCGGCGTGACGGTGACGGGCAACGCCGCCCTGCCGCGTACGGACCCGCGCGCGGCGTGCCAGGCCGTACGGGCGTGCGCCGCGATCCTGGCGGCGGCGGGGCCGCGCTGAGCCGAGGGGCCCACGCCTCCGCGCGGGTCCCTTGCGGGGGCGTGAGCCCCGCCCTGAGCCGGGCCCGTGCGGGGGACGGGCCCGGCCCGGCGCGACGCGACCGCAGGTCCGCGCGGGGCGGGGCGGCGGGCTCGACCGGAACTCGACTGGGACTCAAGTGCGGCGCGGTGCAATGGCGTCCGCACGCGCCCCCTGAAGTGACCCCGTACCACCCTGACCGACCGGCGAGGCCGCGCGTCCGTGATCCCGGTTGCTCGCGAACCGGGACATCCGCGACTCCGCGTGCCCGCGACATGGCGCGATGGCAACTCCGAACCACCGCAACTCCGAACCACCGCAACTCCGAACCACCGCAACTCCGCACCTTCGCACCCCGCAAGCCGCGCAAGCCCGCAAGTCATGCAAGCCCGCAACCTCCGCAAGCCCGCAACCCTCGCACCCTCGCACGACTGCGACTCCATAGGACTGTGACTCCGACCGGGCCGTGGTGACGGCCAGGAGACTCGTATGAGCATGCGGTTTCTGCGCCAGTACGGGCGCCCGATCAGCCAGGGCCCCACCCCCGCCGACGTGGCGCGCGCGCCCGGACTGCCCAGCCCCAGCGGCTGGTCGGCGCTCGCCTTCTCCGACGAGATCAGGCCCGGGACGGTGCTGACCCGGCCGCTCGCCGGCCAGGACGTGGTGCTCTACCGGCTGCGCACCGGCGGCGTGCAGGCCGTCCGCCCGTACTGCCCGCACCTGGGCGCCCACCTGGGCCTGGCGACGGTCGAGGGCAACAGCCTGGTGTGCCCCTTCCACTTCTTCGCGTTCGGCCCGGACGGCTCGTGCGTGCGGACCGGCTACGGCACCCCGCCGCCGAAGGCGTCCCTGGACCGGCTGCCGGTGCACGAGGTCAACGGCGCGGTCTTCGTCTGGCGCCACCACGACGGCCGGGAGCCGGACTGGGACATCCCCGTCTGGCACACCGTCGGCCACGTGCGCGCCCGGCAGGCGACGTGGGAGTTCGCCGGGAACGCGCAGGAGGTCATCGAAAACGCGGTGGACGTCGGGCACTTCACCACGCTGCACGGCTCCCGGGCCCGGCTGGGCGCGCCGGTCACCTACGACAAGGCGACCTTCCACGTGTCCATGCGGATCAGCGAGCGCGTGCCGCTGATCGGCGCGATCGAGGTGGAGGTGGAGGTCGACGGGTACGGAATGGCCTGCCTGCACGCCGACATGGCGATACCGCGGGTCGGCCTGCGCATGTGCACGATGGTCATGCCCACCGGGATCGGGCCCGGCCGGATGCAGTTCCGCCAGTCCAACCGGGTCGCCTTCCAGGAGCCGTCCCGGCTGCCGCCGCCGCTGGCGCGGGCGGTGGCGCGGGGCACGGCGCGGCTGCTGGAGCGCCCGCTGTTCTGGTTCAACAGCGCCTTCACGGCCGCCGACATCCCCGTATGGCACCACAAGAGCTACCAGCAGCCGCCGCGGCTGGCGCAGGGTGACGGGCCCATCGGCCCGTTCCGGCGCTGGGCCCGCCAGTTCTACCCGGAAGCGGCCTGAGGCGGCGCCCGGACGGGGTCCGAGAGGACGCGGACCCGGCCGGGGAGGCGTCCGGGAACGGGCGGCGGGCCGCACCGGGGGGTGGTCGGTGCGGCCCGCGCGTGCCGCGTCGGGCGGTGGGGGGTGGCCGCCGTCAGCGGACTCGACCGGGGCCGGTGGGGGTGCCGGCGGCGCCCGTCAGCGGGTTGTTGACGGCCGCCGCCGGCCGGCCCGTGGGAGCCTGCCGTCAGCGGACGTTGATCGCGGTCCAGGCCGCGGCGACCGCCTTGTACTCGGCGCTTGCGGACCCGTACAGGTCCGCGGCCGCCTGGAGGGTGCCGGTGCGGGCGCCCGCGTACTTGGTGGTGGAGGTGAAGTACGTGGTCAGCGCCTTGTACCAGATCTTGACGGCCTTGTCCCGGCCGATGCCGGTGACCGTCGACCCGTCGTACGTCGGGCTGTTGTAGCTCACGCCGTTGACGGTCTTCGCGCCGCTGCCCTCGGACAGCAGGTAGAAGAAGTGGTTGGCGGGCCCGGAGGAGTAGTGCACGTCGACGTTGCCGAGCGTGGAGGACCAGTAGTCGCGCGAGGCACCGTCCTTGCTGGGCTTGTCCTGGTAGCGCAGCGGGCTGCCGTCGCCGTTGATGTCGATCTTCTCGCCGATGAGGTAGTCGCCGGGGTCGCTGGGGTTGTCGGCGTAGAACTCGACGGCGGTGCCGAAGATGTCGGAGGTCGCCTCGTTCAGGCCGCCGGACTCGCCGGAGTAGTTGAGCTTGGCGGTGGCTGCGGTCAGGCCGTGGCTCATCTCGTGCCCGGCCACGTCGAGTGAGGTCAGCGGGCTGCTGTTGCCCTGGCCGTCGCCGTAGGTCATGCAGAAGCAGGCGTCCTGCCAGAAGGCGTTGACGTACGCGTTGCCGTAGTGGACGCGCGAGTAGGAGGCGACGCCGTCGTTGCGTATGCCGTTGCGGCCCAGCACGTTCTTGTAGAAGTCCCAGGTCTCGGCCGCGCCGTAGTGCGCGTCGACGGCGGCGCTCTGCCGCCCGCCGCCCCACACGTCGTCGGCGTCGGTGAACAGCGTGCCCTTGCCCGAGGTGCCGCCGTTCAGGTCGTACGTCTTGTGCGCGCCGCGCCCGCCGTCGTTCAGCTGGTACGAGCCGCCGCTGGCGGTGGTGCCGAGCGGGACCGTGCCGTTGTAGTCGCCGGTGCCGGTGCCGGTCTCCACCGCCTCGTCGCGGAACAGCTCCTTGCCGGTGGCCGCGTCGGTGACGACGTGCAGCTCGCTCGGCGTGCCGTCGTGCTGGAGCCCGGTGACGACGGTCTCCCAGGCGAGCGTGGGCCTGCCGTCGGCGGCCCAGACCACCTTGCGCGGCGATCCGGCCTTGGCCGAGGCCGGGGCCGACGCCGCCAGGCCCTCGCCCCCGTGCTCCGTGGCCGCGTGCTCCTGGACTTCCGCGGCGGCGGCCTTGAGGGCGGACGCGCGGGCCTTCGCCGCGGGCAGGGCGGCGTCGGTGCCCGGCACGGATATTCGGGCGCCGGTCGCCTTGGTGACGCTGGTGGCCCCGCCGCGCCGCTCGTGCACGACCAGGTCGCCGCCGAGCACCGGCAGGCCGGCGAACGTCCGCTCGTAGCGCGTGTGCACGGTGCCGTCGGCGTCCTTGATCACGTCCCGGACGATCAGCTTCTCCTGGGCGCCCAGCCGGAGGGCCGCGGCCTCGGCGGCGGCGTCCGCCTGCGCGGCCCGTACGGCGTCCGCCCGCTGACCGGCCGTCAGCGGCAGCGCGGTCGCGCCGTCCGCCCGGTCGGCCTGGGCGCTGGCCGTGCCCGCTTGGACGGCGGCGGCGACCAGGGCGGCCGACGCGGCGAGGGCGGCGGCGCGGCGGGCGGTCTTGCGGGTGCCGGCGCTGTGGGGGGCGGCAGCTTTGCGTCTCACTCGGTCTCCTAGCACGGGGGCCGCGGGGTGGCGGCCCTGCGGGTGGGGGGACGTACGGCCACCGTGCGGCCGTACGGTGGTGCCGAGCTACGCGTGTCACGCGGGCCTCTCGGCGGGCCCGTGCAGCGCGCAACGATCCGACCAGAGACTGGCATCGATCGACCTGATCGAACAGACAGGAAACAAGGATTTGACAACCCGTTGCCATTGAGCGGCACTATGTGTCCGATTACCGGTGAACTCTGCCGAGAGTGCGTAGATTTGCCTGATTTATTCGGTTGGGCGCGTGGCGGACATCCGCGGCGGCGCGCCCGGCGCCCGGAGTCTCGCGGTCTCGCCCGCGGCGACCGGCCGAAAACGCCAGGTGGCGGGCTGTCGCGCGCGAATCTCGCTGTCCGATGCGTTGCGGTGCCGCGCGGGGCGGGCTAGGTTGGCGCAAACTACCGACCGGTAGGTACGTGTCGTCCCTCCCCGCGACTCCACGAGGAGCCTCCATGCGACGCGCCCTGCGCCCGTGGACAGCCCTGACCGTGACGGCCCTTGCCGCCCTGCTCGGAACCGCCGCCCCCCGCGGCGGCGCGAGCGGGGGCCGGGCCCGGACAGGAGCGCGGATAACCGGCGGACACGGCTGGCCATGCGCTCCTTTGCGCCCCGGGCCGCCCCTTCCGGACGGTGGACGCTGTCCGGGATGCGGCCTTGTCGCGGCCTTTCGCCCACCGGCATCCTTTACGGTATGCGGCGAGCAGCCGTAAAAGGTCCGCCCCGAGGAGGATTATATGATTCGCGCATGGGAGGCCGACCCCTCCGCGTTATTCGAGCGACGCCTGGGAAATTCAGCGGCGGAGCTCGGTATTTCGGACGGACGTGACGAATGTCCGGACATCTGGCAGCTTGACAACGGTGATGTCGCGGTCATCGGCAGGGACCTCACCGCCGCCTATGGGCCACGCCTGCCCCAGGGAGTGGCCATCGCACCGGACGAGCGGTTGGTCGTCATCCCGGGCGCCATGCTCCGCGCGGCGCGGGCGGACATCGCCGATGCTTGACCTCCTGGCTCCGGACCTGGCCCCTGAGCAGGGCGAAAGGCTGACGCGAGAGGTCTACCGGCGCGACTTCCGGCAGCGTGAGGACCGGCTGCGCGACCAGGCGTCCTGGAAGCTGGAGCGGCGGCAGCACTTCGAGGAGCAGGGCAGCCCGAGCCGGGACGCGCTGCGCCGGGGCGAGTGGTCCGAGGCGCTGCGCCTGCTGGAGGAGCGGCGCGGCGACCTGCTCGCGCTCGCTCGCGAGGACGAGCGGCGCGGCCGCGCCTTCCACCGGGTGCGGGTGGTCGCGGAGCCGTTGACCCCCTATATGCAGTGGCAACTCCATTCATTGCGGCAGCGCGCGGAGTTCGGCGAGCGAATCCGGATCATCGACGCCGGTGCGTTGGCCGCCGCGGAGGACGCGGGCGGTCTGCTACCGGAATTGGTCGTTCTCGGGGACGGCACGCTTTACCAGGTCATCTATGACGAAACAGGTGTCCCGGACGGTGCGATTCGCTACACTGATCACGCACTCGTAAGGTCTTGGGAGAATTACATCCAGCAGCTCTACGAGGCGGGTGAGGACCTGGTGTCCTATTTCGAGCGCAAGGTGTCCCGCCTTCGCCCGCCGGCGATGACGGGCACCACGGAGCGGAGGGAGTAGGCGATACCGGACCCGGGTCGAGACGACGAGCGCACCGGCAGTACGCACTCCGAGCTGTCGGGGTCCTCCCGTGACGTCGTCCAGACGGGACGCGTCAGCGGCGGTATCCACTTCCACGGGCGGGGCGCACCCGGTCCGGCCGGAGCGGACAATCCCACGCCTCGTCAGCTGCCGGCCGACGTGCGCGGCTTTGTGAACCGTACCGACGAGCTGGACCAGCTCAACGCCGTCCTGGTCGGCCCGGACGGCGATCCGCTGGTCGTCTCGGCCCTGGTGATAGCCGGCACCGCCGGAGCGGGGAAGACCTCGCTCGCGCTGCGCTGGGCGCATCAGGTTCAGGGCCGTTTCCCGGACGGGCAGCTCTACGTCAATCTGCGCGGCTACGACCCGGGGCAGCCCGTCACCGCGCAGGAGGCCCTGCACCGCTTCCTGGTCGCCTTCGGTGTCCCCGCCGCCTCCGTACCGCAGGAGCCGGACGCCGCCGCCGCGCTGTACCGCTCGCTGCTGGCCGACCGCCGCGTCCTGGTCGTGCTGGACAACGCCGCCACGGTGAGCCAGGTCCGCCCGCTGCTGCCCGGCAGCGCGGACAGCCTGGTCGTCGTCACCAGCCGCAGCCGCCTGTCCGGCCTGGCCGTGCGGGACGGGGCCCGCCGGGTGCCCCTCGGCGTGCTGCCCGAACGGGAGGCCGTCGCTTTGCTGCGCGCCGTCACCGCCGGGTACCGGTCAGGGGACGGCGAGGACCGGCTCACCGAACTGGCCCGGCTGTGCGCCCGCCTGCCGCTGGCCCTGCGCATCGCCGCGGAGCGCGCGGCCAGCCGCCCCCACCTTCCGCTGGACGACCTCATCGCCGACCTGCGCGACGAGTCCGCCCTGTGGGACGCGCTGAGCACAGGGGACGACGAGGAGGCCGAGACCGTGCGTGCGGTGTTCGCGTGGTCCTACCGCGCCCTGTCCGACCAGGCCGCCCGGCTCTTCCGGCTGCTGGGCCTGCACCCCGGCCCGGAGTTCTCCCTTGCGGCCGCCGCTGCCCTGGCCGGGCTCGCCCCCGGCCCGGCCCGGCAGCAGCTGGACTCCCTGGTGGGCGCCCACCTCGTGGAGCAGACCGCGCCGGACCGCTACCAGTTCCACGATCTGCTGCGCGCCTACGCCGTCGACCAGGTGCAGCACGAGGAACCGGCCACGGAGCGGCAGGCCGCTCTGCGCCGCCTGCTGGACTGGTACGCGCACACCGCCGACGCCGCCCAGAGCTGGCTCAGCCCGGCCGAGGACCGCGTGGCCCTCACGCCGCCGGTGGACGGGGTACGGCCGTTGGCCTTCGGGGACTACAACGCCGCCGCCGACTGGTCCGAGCGCGAGCACGCCAACCTCCTCCAGGCCGTCCGCGCCGCGGCCGCCGCCGGCGACGACCGTCGCGCGTGGCAGCTGGCCGCCGTCCTGTGGAACGCGCAGTCCCGCTCCGCCCCGGGAGCCGACTGGCCGGCCGTGGGCCGTATCGGCCTGGACGCGGCCCGGCGGCTGGGCGAGCGCGCGGCCGAGGCCCACCTGCTGGTCTGCCTCGGCATGGCCTCGACCCGGCTGGGCCGCACGGCCGAGAGCCTCGAATGCCACCGCGCCGCGCTGGTGATCCTGCGCGAGCTCGGCGACCGGCTCGGCGAGGCGCACGGCGTCAACCTGATCGGGCTGAGCCACCTGCGCGCGCGGCAGCTCGACTCCGCCGCCCGGCACTTCGAACAGGCCGTCGTCGCCTTCGAGGTGCTGGGCGCCGACCACTGGGCGGCCACCGCCCTGTCCAACCTCGCCGGCACCCACTGCGCCGCTGGACGCCTGCCGCAGGCGGCGGCCGTCGTCGATCAGGCGCTTGCGGCACACCGCCGACTGGATAACCGGCGCGGAGAGGGCAACGCACTGCGGCTGCTGAGCGCCGTGCGGCGCGAACAGGGTGACGCTCCCGAGGCCCTGCGCGCGGCGCACGACGCGCTGGACATCGCCCTCGGCCTGCGCGACCACCGGCTGGAGGGCTACTGGCTCCTCGCCCTCGGCGACGCCCAGCAGGCGGGCGGCCGGCTCTTCGAGGCCCTGACGTCCTATCAGCGCTCCGCCGTGCTCCACCGCCGCCTCGGCGACCGCGGTAGGGAGGCGCTGGCCTGGCACGGCACAGGGGAGGTGTACCGCCGGCTCGACCGACACGAGGAGGCGGCCGACTTCCACCGCCGGGCCGCCGCGGCCCACCACGACCTGGGCGACGCCTGGCACGAGGCGCTGGCCCTCGACGGCCTCGCGGCAGCCCTGCACGCCACGGACCCGGAGACGGCCCGCGGGCACTGGTCGGCGGCGCTGGACCTCATCGCAGCGTGCGACGACCCGCGCGCCGCGGCGGTCCGGGCGGACATCGCGGGGCGGTTGCCGGGGAGCGGCGGCTGACGCCGCTGATCCCGCGGCGGTCGGTACACCGCGTCGGCGCCCCGCACCGCCGGGCCCCGGGACGGCGGGGCGCGCCCGGTGCGGGCCCGGGGACGGCGAGAGGGCCGGCCCGTGACCGGGGCGGCCCTCTTCCAGTCCGGTTCCGGGCCGGTTCGCCCGGGCCCGCCGCCGTGCGCCGGCGAGTGCGGGTCCGCGGCGTACGGCGCCGAAGAGCGCGGCTCAGATGTTGACGCCGAAGTCCTTGGCGATGCCCGCCAGGCCCGAGGCGTAGCCCTGGCCCACCGCGCGGAACTTCCACTCCGCGCCGTTGCGGTACAGCTCGCCGAAGACCATCGCCGTCTCGGTCGCCGCGTCCTCGCTCAGGTCGTAGCGCGTGATCTCGGCGCCGCCCGCCTGGTTCACGACGCGGATGTACGCGTTGCGGACCTGGCCGAAGTTCTGGCTGCGGGACTCGGCGTCGTAGATGGACACCGGGAAGACGACCTTCGCGACGTCGGCGGGCAGCCCGGCCAGGTTGACGTTGATCTGCTCGTCGTCGCCCTCGCCCTGGCCGGTGAGGTTGTCGCCGGTGTGCACGATCGTCTGGTCCGGCGTGGACTTGTTGTTGAAGAAGACGAAGTGCTGGTCGGAGACGACCCGGCCGGCCTCGTTGACGGCGATGGCGCTCGCGTCGAGGTCGAAGTCGGTGCCGGTGGTGGTGCGGACGTCCCAGCCGAGGCCGACCGTGACGGCGGTCAGGCCAGGTGCCTCCTTGGTGAGCGAGACGTTGCCGCCCTTGGACAGGCTTACAGCCATGGGGAGTGCCTTTCGTGATCGGGTGTCGGGCTCCGTGCCGGGACGGCAGGCGCCGGGGACGAAGCTACCGTCACCCAGCAGAACGCCGACACGGTCGGGGCGGTTCCCCTGTCCCTTCCGCTTCCCTTGCACCCGCGCGGGCGGCGCGGACGTCCGCCGTACGGGTCGCCCGGACGCGCCCCGTACGGCCTGTCGCCCCGCGCGGGACGGCAAGGGGCCGGCCGGGCGGGGCGCGGAGGAACCCGGCAGCGGGAAATGGAGATGACGTCCCGCGCGGGCACGCGGGACCATGGAGGCATGTCCGGGCCCTACGTCATCCGTGGCTCGGTCTCCCTGCCGGAGGCCGAGCTGCTGTGGCGTTTCTCCCGGTCCGGCGGGCCGGGCGGCCAGCACGTCAACACCACCGACTCCCAGGTGGAGCTGCGGTTCGACCTGGCCGGGACCGCCGCCCTGCCGCCGGTGTGGAAGGAGCGGGCGCTGGCCCGGCTCGCGGGCCGGCTCGTCGACGGGGTGGTGTCCGTACGGGCCTCCGAGCACCGCTCGCAGTGGCGCAACCGGGAGGCGGCGGCCGTCCGGCTGGCCGCGCTGCTGGCCGAGGCGACCGCGCCGCCGCCCACGCCCCGCCGCCCGACCCGCACCCCACGGGCCGTCAACGAGCGGCGGCTGCGCGAGAAGAAGCGGCGCGCCGACACCAAGCGGGGGCGCACCGGGCGCGGCTGGGACTAAAGGCTGTCCCGTAATCCCTGGTGGATCAGCGAGCGGCGTCAGATGCGGTCGATCGCAAGGCGGCGGAGCGTCCGAACAGTGGTTCTGTTCGGACGTTTCGCCAACGCCGCGAGTGGCCGTAGCTGGCGTCGGGAGCCCGCCAGGGATTGCGGGACAGCCTTTAGCGAGCGCGAGGGGCCGTCAGGGCCGTATCCGCGCGGATTCGCGAGGCCGCGGGTCGGCGGCGGTTCCCGCGCAGGGGCCGGGCGGGCTCAGTCCAGCCTGCGGTAGCGCCCCCGGAAGTACGTCAGCGGCCCGCCGTCCCCCGTCGGGGTCGCCGCGGTCAGCACCCGGCCCACCACCAGGACGTGGTCCCCGGCCGGCACCCACTGCTCGGTGCGGCACTCCAGCACCGCGAGCGCCCCGCCGACCAGCGGGGCCCCCGACGCCGCGCCGCGCGTCCAGGTGATGTCCTCGAACAGCAGCCGGTCGCTGACCCGCCCCTTCATGGCGAACCGTCCGGCGATGTGCCGCTGGCTCTCCGCCAGCACCGACACCGCCCACAGCGGCTGCCGCTCCAGCAGCTCCGCCATGCGCGCGCCCTCGCGGACGCTGACCAGCACCAGCGGCGGGTCCAGGGACACGGACACGAAGGCGGTCGCCGTCATGCCGGCGTCCTCGCCGCGGGGCGCCTCCTCCGGGTCGTGCGCGGTCACCAGCACCACGCCGGCGGCCAGCCGCGACAGGGCGGCGCGGAACGCGTCCTCGCTCACCTCTCCAGCATGCGGCACTCCGGCCGCGGCGCCGGACGGATCGGCGCGCGGCCCCGGTGGGCCGTCCGCATTCTGGTCATCCCGGGCACCGGTCGCGGCGGCCGTGGGGCGCGTCTGCCCGGCGGGCGGTGCCGGGTGTGGGAAGCTGCGCGAAGGCGTCGTCGGAAGCACGGCACCGACGCTAGCGCTGTGACCGGGAAGGTTCACCGGCTCGCGACGCCCGGCACGGCACCTCGCGGCGTTGCCGGACCGACCGAGTAGGCCCACTACGCGGCCGGTCCGGCGCCTTGCGATGCACCGCACCGGACGCCGCGAGCTACCGGCAAACCTTCCCGGTCACAGCGCTAGCCGCGCGGTGCGGTCCGCCGCATCGGACCGCGGGCCCAGCCTGCCCCGAGACGGCTTAGGTCGTCCGGCTTAGGCCCGCTTCAGCCGAAGGCTCCCGGATTACGGAACTTGCGTTCTGAAACTGTTGGGATCGCTCCCAGCGCTCTCGGCGGCCGCTGAATACAATCTGTGACATGAGTCACAACAGGCAGTAATTGTTGACCCTGTGTACCTGTCGGGCAGCGCGCTGTGATTCAGTGACGGAGGCAATCGGACGACAAGAAGCCAGACGACACAGAAAGCCAGGAGTTGCTGTCCAGGTCTCGGGGGAGAGCCAGCTATGGAGACCGAGTCGGAGCCGTATATCCGTCTTGCCACCCTGCGGCAGCTACACGAAGTGGTCGCCCATCTCAACACCGCCCGCAGCCTCGCGGACGCCCTCCAGACGGTCGCCGACGGCGTGCTGGCCGGGCTGGGGTACGAACTGGCCGCCGTCAACCTCGTGCGGCCCGACGGTGACCTCGTCGTGGCCGCCGTCGCGGGCAGCGCGGGGGCCGAGGCGCTGCTCGCCGGGCGGGTGGGCTCCCGCGCGTCGTGGGACCGGCGCCTTTCGATGGGGGAGCGCTGGGGGGACCTGCGCTTCATCCCGCACACCGAGGGGTGGGTCCTCGACGACGACGACGTGCCGCAGTGGCACTCGCGCGGCCCGGAGCCCCGGTTCCCCGACGAGTGGCACCCGATGGACCGCCTGTTCGCCCCGATGTACGCCGCGGGCGTGTCCGGCGGGGAGCTCGTCGGGGTCATCTCCGTGGACAAGCCGCGCAACGGACGGCGCCCGGGCGCGTGGGGGCGCGAGGCCCTTCAGATGTACGCCTTCCACGCCGCCATTGCGATCGGCAACGCCCGGCTGCGGGCCAACATGCAGCGCGCCCTGCTCCGGCTCGAACGCGAGCAGCAGGCGCTGCGCGCCAGCGAGGAGGGGTTCCGGCAGGCCTTCGAGTACGCGCCCAGCGGCATGGCCATCACCGACATGAGCGGTGACCAGCGCGGCCGGCTGCTGCGCGCCAACGACGCGCTGTGCCGCCTGCTGGGCCGCTCCGCCTCCTCGCTGCGCCGCTCGTCCTTCTCCGACCTGGTGCACCCGGAGGACCTGGGCACGCTGCTGCGCGCCTCCGCCGAGGGCGGCCGCGCCGAGCTGCGGCTCGCCCGCCGCGACGGGTCGTACGTGTGGGTGTCCCTGCGCAACTCGGTCGTCGCCGACGCCGCCGACGGGCCGCGCTACCTGCTCACCCACGTCTCCGACATCGAGGAGCGCAAGCGCCACGAGTTGCAACTCGCCCACCGTGCCAGCCACGACTCGCTGACCGGCCTGCCCAACGCGGCCGAGCTGCGCGCCCGGCTGTCCGCCCGGCTGTGCGACAGCCCGCCGAACCCGGACCAGCTCCTCGCCGATCCGGAGGGCCCGGCGCTGGTGGGAGGCGTCCCGCAGTACGACGAGAGCAGCCACGTCTACGGCTACGACAGCTTCGACGCCTTCGACGGCCGGACCACCTCCGGCCTCGGCGGCCTGGGCGGATTCGGCGCCCCCGGCGGGTTCGGCGGATCCGGCGGCTACGTCGCCTTCGGCACGGCCGCCGACCCCCCGTTCGACCACGCGCACGTCATCGCGCCCCACGAGGACGACGACGCGGACGACGGACACAAGGGCCTCGCCGTCCTCTTCTGCGACCTCGACGGCTTCAAGTCGATCAACGACCGGTTCGGGCACCACACCGGCGACGCGGTGCTCATAGAGGTCGCCCGCCGCCTGTCCGTCGCGGTCCGGGACGGGGACACGGTGGCCCGCCTCGGCGGCGACGAGTTCGTGGTCCTGGCCGACGGCCTCGGCCGGGCCGACGCGGCCGACCTCGCCGTCCGGCTGCGCAACGCGATCACCCCGCCGATCCGGGTCGAGGGCCGCGCGGTGCGGGTCGGCGCGAGCATCGGCATCGGCTGGGCGCGCTGCGGCCAGACGGCCGAGGAGGTGCTCCAGTCCGCCGACCAGCGGATGTACGTGGAGAAGCGGGCCCGGTCCAAGGACCGCCGCCGGGTCGGCTGAGCAGACGGCCCGCGCGGGGCCGGGCCCGCCTCACCGGGTCCGCCGCACCGGCCCCCGGGAGCCGGACCCGCGCGGAACCGCCCGCCGGTGAGCGCGGACCGGGCGTCAGAACCCGGCGGGCACGGGGCCGCGAGACGGCCAGGGCCACGCCGAAGCCGGGCACCCGGTAGGCTCGTCCGCCACGGCCCCGTCGCCGTCGGCCCCGCGCCGGTGGCGACGCCCACAGTGAACCGATCATGAACGTTGGCCATCCGGACCGCCCGGGCTCCGCCCCGAGCCCGCCGCGGCGCGCGGACGCGCCCGAGCGCGGCGCGGGGCCGTCGGCGGCCACGCGCACAGGGAGTGACGAGAGGGAATGACGGCCGGCAACAACGGCACGGGCACGCCGCAGGACGACGACCCGTTCGCCTACCTGTACCGCTCGGAGGGCGGCGCGGACGGCGACGCCTCCGCCGCTTCCCAGCCCGCCCGCCAGGCCCAGGAGCCCCAGCGCCACCAGCCCGGAGTGCCCCGCACCTCGTACCACCACGTCCGCGCGGTCGGCGAGCGCACGTACGGGCAGCAGCAGGCCCACTCCCCCCAGCCGTCCGCCGCGTACGGCCGGACGGCGGCGTACGGCACCCGGCCGGACGGTGTCCAGCGGCCGGACGGCCGGACGGCGGCGTACGGACCCCAGGCGGCCCGCCAGGAGCCCCCCGGCGACAGCCCCAGCCCGCACTACGCCGCCCCCGAAACCCTCGGCGGCGCCCCCCGCCCGCCCGCGCCGCCCCACGGCCGCGGCCGGGCCGCCCGGCGCACGGGACCCAACCCCCGCGGGCTGCTGATCGGCGCGATAACCGTCGTCGCCGTGGTCGTGGCCGGCATAGGCGTCGCGATGATCACCAACAGCGGCGGCGGCAAGGCCCAGGGCGCCGCGCCGACCTCCGCACCCCCCTCGTCCACCGGCAGCGCCGAACCGACCCGGACCCGCGCCGCCTCCCCGACGCCCGCCCCGCTGCCGCCGCCCCGCGACGCGGCGACCCTGCGGCTGGACGGCGTGGCCGCCACGGCCAACCAGATACCTGGTGCCAAGGCCGCGGGCGGTACGTACGTGACGGGCCTGAACGTTCCGGGCGCGGCCGTGACCTGGACCGTGGACGTCAAGCAGAAGGGCGACTACCGCCTGTACGTGCGCTACGGCATACCCGGCAAGCCCGCCAACGCCACGGTGACGGTCAACAGCAAGCTGAACGCCCAGCCGCTCGGCATGAAGAACTTCACCGGCTCGCCCGAGGGCGACTGGGAGAAGGGCTGGCAGACCACGTGGGCGCCCGTCACCCTCAACGCCGGCACCAACGTCGTCAGGATCAGTTGCGAGCAGGGCAACCAGTGCGACGCCGTCCTCGACCAGGTGTGGCTCAAAACTCCTTGACACCAGGTGACCGGCCCGCCGCGGGCCGGACGCTCTGGGTCCCGGCGCAAGCCCGGAAACGCATTTGATGCATCGTGCACCTTCAGGCTTCAATGCGGGTCTCGTACCCAACCCGGGAGAGCACACGTGAAGAAGCGTCTCTTAGCACTGGTCGGCGCCGCAGCGATCGCCGCCGGTCTGCCACTCACCGCGCAGGCGGCCTCGACGGACACCAGGTGTCCGCAGGGCGATGTCTGCGGCTGGCCACGGCCGAACTTCGGGGGGCCCGTGGAGATCCTCCACAACCCTGAGCCGGGTTGTGACTCGCTCAACGCCCGATCGGTGTCCAACCAGAGCCGCCACCGGATCACCCTGTACAGCGACTACTCGTGTCGCGGTCAGCACTTCGACCTCACGCACGGCCACTATTCGGCCAGCACACCGTGGACGGTCAAGAGCGTAGCCATCTGGGGATAGCCAGCAGACGCGGGCCGTCGGTTTCCGGACGGACCGACGGGCCGCGTCCAGACGGCGGACCCGGCGCCGGTACCGGGTCGCCTACCCCGCCCGCCCCTGCCCCGTCGGCTCCCCGCCCACCGCCACCTTCCCTGCCAGCTCCTCGTACGTCGTCCGGTCGAACTCGCCCGCCGTCGCCGCCCGGACCGTCGCCGTCGCGAGCGCCACCGCGCGCGCCAGCCGCTCCGGCCACGGCAGGCCCTCCACCAGGCCGGACAGCAGCCCGGCCACCGCCGAGTCGCCCGCCCCGGTCGGGTTGCCCTTCAGGCGGCGCGGCGGAGTGGCCCGCCACACGCCCTCCGAGGTGACCGCCAGCATGCCGTCCGGGCCCAGCGAGGCGGCCACCGCGTGCGCGCCGCGCCGCCGGGCGTCGCGGGCCGCGCGCAGCGGTTCGGTGGAGCCGGTGAGGCCCGCCAGCTCGGCCGCGTTGGGCTTGACGATGTCGGGGCGGGCGGCGATGCCGCGCCGCAGCGGCTCGCCGCTGGTGTCCAGCAGCGTCGGCACGCCCGCCGCGTGCGCCTCCCGGATGAGCTGCGCGTACGTGCCCACCGGCACGCCGGGCGGCAGGCTGCCGCACAGCGCCACCGCCGACGCCTCGCGCAGCAGCTGCCCGTAGACGTCGGTGAACGCGGACCACTCGGCGGCGGTGACGGCCGGGCCCGGCTCGTTGAACTGCGTGGTGGCCCCTGACTCGGCGTCGACCACGCCGACGGTGCGCCGGGTGGTGCCCGCAATGGTCACCAGCGCGTCCGTGACGCCGCCGGCCAGGGCGGCGAGCCGGTCCCGCAGCACCGCGCCGGTGGGGCCGCCGGCGAAGCCGGTGACGACGGCCCCGTGGCCCAGGGCCGCCAGCACGCGCGCGACGTTGACGCCCTTGCCACCCGGCCGCTCGGCGACGTCGGTGACCCGGTGCTCACCGTGGGCGCGCAGCCTCGGCACGGCGTAGGTGATGTCGAGGGCGGCGTTGAGCGTGACCGTCAGGATCACCCGGGCATCCCCTCTTGTCGGGTGGCGGACCAGTGCGGCGAGCGGACCGGCGCGCGAGCGATCATGTCAAAGCAGGCGGCCGTCGGCCCAGCCCGCGGGCCGCCCGCCCCCGCTCAACGCCGTCGCTCCTTAGATTACTTGGGGGCCACCCGAGGGCTACATACCCATTCGCCGCGGCGCATGACTCCCACGAGGGCGAAGTCCGCGCCGAGCACCACGAGATCCGCGTCCTTGCCCGCCTCCAGCGAACCCACCCGGTCGTCCACGCCGAGCAGCCGCGCGGGCGTGCCCGACAGCGCCCGCGACGCCTGCGCCACGGTCAGCCCGTCTATGGCCACCGCCCGCTGGAAGGCGCGGTCCAGGGTGAGCGTGGACCCCGCGATCGATCCGGCCGTCGGCCCGTCGCCGATCCGCGCCACCCCGTCGGCGACCTCGACCCGCATCGGACCGAGCGGGTAGCTGCCGTCGCCCATGCCCGCCGCGGCCATCGCGTCGGTGATGAAGGCGACCCGGTCCGCGCCCGCCCGGTCGAAGGCCAGCCGCAGGACCACCGGGTGCAGGTGCGTGCCGTCGTTGATCAGCTCGACGGTGACCCGCTCGTCCTCCAGCAGGGCCGCCACCGGGCCCGGCACCCGGTGCAGCAGCGGCGGCATGGCGTTGAACAGGTGCGTGGCCACGGTCGCGCCCGCCTCGATGGCCGCCAGCGTGGACTCGTACGTGGCCTCCGTGTGGCCCACGGCCGCCACCACACCGCTGTCGGCCAGCAGCCGGATCGAGTCCAGGCCGCCGGGCAGCTCGGGCGCGAGCGTCATCATGCGCGCCGTGCCGCGCGCCGCGTCCAGCAGCTTGCGCACGTCGGCCGGGTCTGGGTCGCGCAGCAGCGCCGGCTCGTGCGCGCCGCAGCGGTGCCGGGACAGGAACGGACCCTCGAAGTGCACGCCCGCCAGGTCGCCCTGCCGCACCAGCTCCGCCAGCGCGGCGGCCTGCCGGGCGAGGTCGTCCAGGTCGCCGGTGACGGTGGAGGCGACCATGGTGGTGGTGCCGTGCGCGCGGTGCGTACGGGCGACGGCCAGCGCCTCCTCGGCCGTGCCCGCGGAGAACGACGCACCGCCGCCGCCGTGCACGTGCGCGTCCACGAAGCCGGGGACGATCCAGCAGCCGCGCAGGTCGAGAGAGTCGGTGCCGGGGTACGGGCCGGGCGCGCCGGAGCGGTCCAGGCCGGCGAGCCCGTACGGCTCCTCCAGCCCGAAGGGCCCGTACGGCCCGTCCGGCGTGCCCGGCGTGCCCGGCCCGTAGGGCCCGTACGGCGCGTCGGGCGTGCCCGGCCCGTACGGTGCCTCCGGGCCCGGCCGGTTCCGGCCCGTCGCGTCCCGTGCGGCCGGGCCGCGGTCCCGTACGCCGCGGGCCCCGGCGTACGTGACGTGCCGGCCCTCGACCACCACGAGACCGTCTTCCACCACCCCGCCCGGCAGGACGAGCCGGGCGCCGGTGAGTCGCAGCGTGGCCATCAGGCTGTTACCTCCGTGGGCTGGTCGGCGCGGTCGGACCGGGCGGCACGGGGCCGGGCGGTGCGGCCGGGTTCCCCGGCGTCGTCGTCATCGTCGTGGCCTTCACCGACTGGGACGCCGTGACGGGTCTCATCGGCTCCGGAGGTTTGGGTGGCGTCGGCAACAGAAGCGGGCGGCCCGCCGCCTTCCGCCGGTGGTCCGCCGCCTCCGACGAGGTCCCAGGCGAGCAGGCCCGCGCCCAGGCACCCGGCCGCGTGGCCGAGCGCGGCCGGGACGATACGGGGCGGGTGCTGGTAGGTGATCCGCTCCGCGACGGCCGCGCGCAGCGGCGCGAACAGCGTCTCGCCCGCCGCCGCGAGGCCGCCGCCGACGATCAGCACGCCGGGGTCGAGCAGCGTGAGCGCGGTGACCAGGCCGTCGGCGAGCACGCCCACCGCCTCCCGCCACACGCGTGCCGCGCGCGGCTCGCCGGCCTGCACCGCCCGCGCGCAGTCGGCGGCGTCCGCGCCCGGCCCGCCGCCGGCGGCCGCCCAGGCCCGGCCGACCGCCGCCGCCGAGGCGTACCGCTCCAGGCAGCCCGCCTGCCCGCACCCGCACGGCGCGCCGCCGGGCCGTACGACGATGTGGCCGATCTCGCCCGCGTTGCCGTGCGCGCCCGGCTCCAGGCGGCCGTCCACGCTGAAGGCGCCCGCGATGCCCGTGCCCAGCGCCACGTACAGGAAGCGCGCCGTGCCCGCCCCCGCCCCGAGCCGCCCCTCGGCCAGCCCGCCCGCGCGCACGTCGTGGCCCAGCGCCACCGGCGTGCCGCCCAGCCGCTCGGCCAGCAGAGCGCGCAGCGGCACGTCCCGCCAGCCGAGGTTCGCGGCGAAGACCGCCACCCCGCGCGCGTCGTCCAGCACGCCGGGCACGGCGACCCCGGCCGCCGCGGCGGGCCCGCCGAACCGCCGTTCGCCCACGCCGCGCAGCTCGGTGGCGAAGTCCAGCAGCCCGGCCACCACGGCCCTGGGCCCGCGCTCCCGCCCGGTCGGCCGCGCCGCCTCGTACAGCAGCGACCCGTCGGCCCCCACCAGGGCGGCCTTGGTGCCGGTGCCGCCCACGTCGAGCGCGATGACGTGGCGCACAGACGCGCCGGGCGCCGCGGCGGCGGTGCGGGAGGTCTCGGGGCCGACGGAATCCACGGGTGACAGTCTCCCGCGCCGCCCCGGGAGAGGTCTAGTCCAGTACCCGTGGCAGGGTGGAAGACGTGATGGCGAACGG
Source organism: Streptomyces sp. B1866 (assembly GCF_031932565.1). Taxonomy (NCBI): domain Bacteria; kingdom Bacillati; phylum Actinomycetota; class Actinomycetes; order Kitasatosporales; family Streptomycetaceae; genus Streptomyces; species Streptomyces sp. B1866. The sequence continues at coordinate 26,741 of NZ_JAVSCF010000016.1, read as the reverse complement.
ACCGGGTGACGCGGCCGCCCCCGCCGGAGCCGGCCGGGACGGCTCCGGCGGGCGGACCCCGGCCGAGGCGGACGCCCGGCACGCGCGGGACGACGATTCCGTACGGGACGGGGGCGCCCGGCAGGGCGATGCGGCCACCGGGGGGACCGCTCCGGAGGACGGCGGGACCCCGGCAGACGACCGCGCGCCCGCGGCCGGGGACGACGGCTCGGCCGAGGCCGGGACCGCCGGCCCCGAAGCCCTCTCCGACCGCGACCGCGCCCTGCTGGCCTTCGAGCGGCGCGGCTGGCCGGGCGCCGGAGCCAAGGAGCGGGCCATACGGGAACAGCTCGGCATCTCGCCGACCCGCTACCACCAGCTCCTCAACGCGCTTCTGGACGACCCCCGCGCGCTCCGACACGACCCGGTGACCGTGGGCCGCCTGCGCCGCCTGCGCGAGGCACGGCGCGGGCGCCGCTGAGGGAGGGCCCCAGCGGCACCCTTGGCCGCCCCCGGCACCCTTGGTCCGCCCGCGGCATCTGGACGGGCCGCGCCGGTAGGAACGGGCGGCACCGCTAGGAACGGGCGGCGCTGGCTCCCCGCCGGACCCCGCCCCTGGACGGCCGTGAGGCCGCCCCCGCGTCTGCCTCGGAGCCCCGCGGGCGCGGGCGGAGGCCGCCGCGGGAGCCTGTCGGCCGGAGTCGGGTGTCCGGCGCGGAGCCGGGGCCGTCAGCCGGGGCCTGGAGTCAGCCGGAGCCGGAGAGCCTGCCGACGCAGCCGGAGCCGGTGAGCCTGCCGCGCAGTCGGAGCCGCGACCCGTCAGACACAGACGGGAGCCGTCAGGCGCAGCCCGTGCCCGTCAGACGCAGCCGGGAGCCGTCAGGCGGAGGCGGACCCCGTCAGGCCGTCCGCCAGCGCGGCCAGCAGGGCGACCACCCCCGCCGGGCCGTCCACCACCACGTCCGCCCGCGACTCCAGCTCCGGCACCTCGCCGCTGCCGCTGCACACCAGCAGCCCAGGCACGCCGTCCGACCGCAGCTTCTCCACCGCCCCGAACGCGGCCAGGTCGCCCAGGTCGTCGCCCGCGTAGAGCACGGCCCCGGCGCCCACCTCCCGCACGTACTCCGTGAGCGCCACGCCCTTGTCGACCCCGGGGGGCCGCAGTTCGAGGACGAGGCGGCCCGGTTCCACGGCCAGCCCGTGCCGCTCGGCCAGGGCGGTCAGCGGGCCGCGCAGCCGCTCCAGGGCGCCCTGGGGGTCGGCGGCGCGCCGGGTGTGAACGGCGACGGCGCGGTCGCCCTTCTTCTCGACGTACGCGCCCTCGCCGCCGCTGCCCGCCGCCGCGTCCAGGATGCCCGGCAGCTCGGCCTCGGCGGCGGCCACGCCCGGGTGCGGGGCGGGGGCGCGCACGGCGCCGTCGGCCGCCTCCCAGCGCTCGGCGCCGTAGTGGCCGAGGACGACCAGGTGCTCCAGGCCCGCGGCCCCGGCGAAGCCGCCGTACCGCACGGCGACGTCGGCCGGCCGGCCGGTGATCACCGCGACCGCGCGCACGCGCGGGGCGAGCCGGGCGAGCGCGGGCAGGGCGCCGGGGTGGGGGCGGGCCTGCTCGGGGTCGGGCACGATGGCGGCCAGCGTGCCGTCGAAGTCCAGCGCGATCACGGCGCGCTCGGGGTGGCGCAGCAGCGCGGCCAGCCCTTCCCGGCCGGCGGCCGTGGCGGGGGCGAGCGCTGCGGGCACGGCCGGCGCTGCGGGCTCGGGGCGTCGCTGCCGCCCAAGGGCCTCAAGGGCCCGTAGCTGGTCCAGGAACCACGCGTGCGGCGGCAGCGCGGTGGCCGCGGCGGCCAGCCGCTTGGAGCGCTCGGCGCGCTCGGCGTCCGGCATGGTCAGCGCGTCGTGCAGGGCCCGCGCGGTGGCCTCCACGTCGTACGGGTTCACCGACAGCGCGTCCTCGCCCAGCTCCGCGTGCGCGCCCGCCTCCCGGGAGAGCACCAGCGCGCAGCCGGCCTCGGAGACCACCGGGACCTCCTTGGCGACGAGGTTCATGCCGTCCCGGATCGGGTTGACCAGGGCCACGTCCGCGAGCCGGTAGGCGGCGAGGGAGCGGGCGAAGGCGTCCTTGACGTGCAGGATGACCGGCTGCCAGCCGGGCGTGCCGAACTCGGCGTTGATGCCGTCGGCGACCCGCTGCACTTCTGCGGTGTAGTCGCGGTAAACCTTCAGATCCTGCCGGGAGGGGTAGGCGAAGGCCAGGTGGGCCACGCGCTCGCGCCACTCGGGGCGGGTGCGCAGCAGGTGGCGGTAGGCGTGCAGGCCGCGCACGATGTTCTTGGACAGCTCGGTGCGGTCCACGCGCACGACGGCCTTGCGGCCCGGCCCGATCAGCTGCCGCAGGTCGGCGACGTGCTCGTCCACGTCCGCGCGCCGCGAGCGCTCCCGCAGGAAGTCGGCGTCGGCGCCCAGGCCGTGCACGCCCAGCCGCGTGGTGCGCCCGTCGTACGTCACGGCGAGCGCGCCGTCCTCGCGGGTGACCCGCGCGCCCAGCACGGCCGCGCAGCAGTCGGCGAACGCGGCCGCCCACCGCTCGGTCAGGAAGGCGGCCCGGTCGCCGCCGAGGATGCCGCGCAGCACGCGCGCGGCGATGTCGTCGGGCAGCATCCGGTAGTAGTCGGGCGGGGCCCACGGGGTGTGCGAGAAGTGCCCTATCAGCAGGTCGGGCCGCCGCTCGCGCAGCAGCCCGGGCACCAGCGTCAGGTGGTAGTCCTGCACGAGGACGGTCGCGCCCTCGGCGGCCTCCTCGGCGAGCGCGTCGGCGAAGGCCGCGTTGTACGCCTCGTAGGAGGCCCACTGGGCGCGGAAGTCCGCGTCGAAGGCGGGTTCGAGGGGGGTCTGGTAGAGCAGGTGGTGGACGAACCACAGCACCGAGTTCGCGATGCCGTTGTAGGCGTCGGCGAACACCTCCGGCGCGATGTCCAGCATCCGCACCCGCTGGCCGCCGGTCTCGCCGGGGTCCAGGTGGCCCCGGTCCGCGCGCCGCGCGGCCTGCCGGTCCCCGTCACCCAGTGCCGCGCACACCCACACCGCGTCGGCGTCGGGGCCGATGGCGCTGAGCCCCGATACCAGCCCGCCGCCGCCGCGTTGGGCGTCGAGTGCGCCGTCTTCGCGCAGCCGGTACGAGACCGGGCCGCGGTTGGACGCCAGGAGAATCCGGGCGAGCCGGGCGCTTTGCTCTGAGACCATGACGCGAGATTAGCCACGGCGCACACCACCCAAACAGGTGTGCTGCGCGAAGGACGGTGTTGCGTGCGACACGTACGAGCGGTTCGGGGCACGTACGAGCGCTCGTGGCACCGGGTGCCTTCCGGCTCCGCTCCAGGTCCCGCCCGAGGGTCCGCCGCCGGCCCGCCCAAGGGTCCGGCGGCGGCGCCGTGGGCCCGGCCCGGGTGGTCGGCGCCGTGGGCCCGGGGCGGAGCCGGGCGGCCCCGCCCCGCCGCCCCTACGCCGCCCGTCGCTCCGCGTACTCCGGGATCTCCACGATCGGCGGCCGCTCCTCCGCGTCCACCGGCACCGTGCGCGGCACGAAGCCGCTCGTGCCGCGCTCGAACTGGGTCAGGTGGGGCCGCACCAGGTGGCCGCGGGCCAGCCGGAGCTGGGCCGTGCGGTAGATGGTGGCGGCCATCCTGCCGAGGGCCTGGCCGTCCTGGTGGCGGTGCTTGCGCACGCCGAGGTCCACCTGGGCGAGCGCGTCCAGGCCGACCGTATGCAACGCGTCGACCAGCAGGCCCAGCTCCACGCCGTAGCCGACGGGGAACGGCAGGCGCTCCAGCAGCGTGCGGCGGGCCGCGTACTCGCCGCCGAGCGGCTGGACGAAGCCGGCCAGCTGCGGCCAGTGCAGGTTCAGCAGCGGCCGGGCCACCAGCTCGGTGACCCGCCCGCCCTGGCCGGCCGCGCCGGCCAGCGGCCGGTCGTACATGCCCTTGACCAGCTGCACCTCCGGCTCGGTCAGCAGCGGGCCGATGATGCCGGAGACGAACCGGGCGTCGAACTCCCGCAGGTCGGCGTCGATGAAACACACGATGTCGCCGCTGGTGGCCAGCAGCGAGCGCCACAGCACCTCGCCCTTGCCGGGCAGCGCGGGCAGCCGCGGCAGGATCTCGTCACGGTGCACGACGGTCGCACCGGCCTTGGCCGCGACCTCGGCGGTACGATCCGTGGAACCGGAGTCCAGCACCACCAGCTCGTCGACGAGCGGCATGGTGTCGCTCATCAGCCGGGTGCGGACGGTATGGGCGATGTCGCCGACCGTGGCCTCCTCGTTCAGGGCGGGCATCACCACGCTCACCCGGCTGGCCTGGGAGTGTTTGGCGGCCAGCAGGCGTTCGAGCGGACGATCGGCGGCTGACCAGGACCGGTGTGCGAGCCAACGCTCCACCTCTTCCAGCACGTCGTGTCTCCTCGGTGTCTCGCGGTTCGGACGACTTCCTCAACCATCCGGGCCTTCGGTTACAGTCTTGAGCAACGCACGTGTCCTCCGTATGTCGGAATCGTCGCGTACAAACGCCTCGGGCGCCTCTCGTCCGTGGCTATAGCGCTCATCCAGAGGGGCAGAGGGAACGGCCCGTTGAAGCCCCGGCAACCCTCCCGCTGGTCTCGCGCGGCCGGTCTCCGGCCACCTGGCGAGGCCCCGGCGGGGTAGGTGCCAATTCCGGCTCGCGGCGAGGTGCGCCGCGAGGAAGATGAGGAGAAAGGGCCTCGCCTGCATGTCCGCGCACGCCGCTGAGCAGCTCGCCGCCGACACGACCACTCCTTCCGCCGCTTCCGGCGACCCGGGCCCGGGTACCCCCGGTTCGGCCGTCTCTCTCGGCCCCGCCGCCGCGCTGTCCTGCCGCGAGTGCGGCGAGCGCGTCCCGCTGGGCCCGGTGTTCGCCTGCACCGAGTGTTTCGGGCCACTCGAAGTCGCGTACGACCTGCCGACCGGCGACCCCGAGGGCCTGCGCGCCCGCATCGAGGCCGGGCCGGAGAACATCTGGCGGTACGCGCCGCTGCTGCCCGTCCCGGCCGACGTCGCCGGCAAGCCCAGCCTGAACCCGGGCCGCACCAAGCTGGTGCGCGCCGACCGGCTCGCGCGTGAGCTGGGCGTGACCGGCGAGCTGCACATCAAGGACGACTCGGGCAACCCGACCCACTCGTTCAAGGACCGCGTCGTGGCCATCGCCGTGGAGGCGGCCCGCGCGTTCGGCTTCACCACCCTGTCCTGCTCGTCCACCGGCAACCTGGCTGGCGCGGTGGGCGCCGCGGCGGCCCGCGCGGGCCTGCGCTCCTGTGTGTTCATCCCGCACGACCTGGAGGCCGGCAAGGTCGTCATGGCGGCGGTCTACGGCGGCGACCTGGTCGCCATCGAGGGCACGTACGACGACGTCAACCGCTTCTGCAGCGAGCTGATCGGCGACCCGGCGGGCGAGGGCTGGGGCTTCGTCAACGTCAACCTGCGGCCGTACTACGCCGAGGGCTCCAAGACCCTCGCGTACGAGATCTGCGAGCAGCTCGGCTGGCGGCTGCCGGACCAGCTGGTGATCCCGATCGCGTCCGGCTCCCAGCTCACCAAGATCGACAAGGGGCTGCGGGAGCTGATCACACTCGGCCTGGTCGAGGACCGGCCGTACAAGATCTTCGGCGCGCAGGCGGAGGGCTGCTCCCCGGTCTCCCGCGCCTTCAAGGACGGCCACGACGTGGTGCGCCCGGTCAGGCCCGACACCATCGCCAAGTCGCTCGCCATCGGCAATCCGGCGGACGGGCCGTACGTGCTCGACATCGCCCGGCGTACGGGCGGCGCGGTGGAGGACGTGGACGACGCGCGTATCGTCGAGGCCATCAAGCTGCTGGCCCGTACCGAGGGCATCTTCGCGGAGACGGCGGGTGGCGTGACCGTCGGCGTGACGAAGAAGCTGATCGAGGACGGGCGGCTCGACCCGGCCCTGACGACCGTCGTGCTCAACACGGGCGACGGCCTGAAGACCCTCGACGCGGTGTCCCCGACGACCGGGCCCACCGCCGTCATCCGCCCGACCCTGGCATCGTTCCGAGAGGCTGGCCTCGCATGAGCGTCAACGTGAGAATCCCGACCATCCTGCGCACCTACACGGGCGGGCGGGCGGAGGTCGCCGCCGAGGGCGCCACCCTCGGCGAGGTGCTGGCCGACCTCGACAAGAACCACCAGGGGATCGCGGCCCGGGTGCTCGACGACGAGGGCAGGCTGCGCCGCTTCGTGAACGTCTACGTGAACGACGACGACGTCCGCTTCGCCGAGGGCCTGGAAACCCCCACGCCGGACGGCTCCGGGATCTCGATCATCCCCGCCGTCGCCGGCGGCTGCTGACCGCGCTTTCCGGCGCGCCGGGGCCCGCCGCCGCTGCTTTCGGGCATGCGGCGGCGGGCCCCGCGCGCCGAAGCCGCACCGCACCTACCGGAAGAACGCGCTCCGCCATAAGGCGGCGCGGCGGGTGCTCACCGCGGGCCGTCTTACAGGACTTCCCTTGCCCCGTTCGTGACAAACGGACGGGGCGAGTTTGTGTGTTGAACGCGATACAGTTGAGCTGTCGCCTATCACCCCCGCCCATCTGAGCGAACGTCAAGATGTGCACAAAATGTGTGCGCGATTTGCCGGTTCGACCCCTTTATGTCCGGTCCGGGTTGCCCGGGATTTCACCGAATTCATAGCGATCGCGCTTTTCGGCGCGCCAGGAATTCTCGTCCGATTGACCTGTTGCAGAGGGCAGTGGGACAGATACATTCAGCGGCGGTCGACGCGTTCCGGCGCACACCTTCCGCATCCGGGGGGTGAGGTCTGACCCGGGTCCGCGGAGTGCGGTCCTGCGCAGGGGCCAGTAATAGGGGAGTTAGGAATGGCTCAGGGCACCGTCAAGTGGTTCAACGCGGAGAAGGGGTACGGCTTCATCGCGGTCGACGGTGGTGCGGACGTGTTCGTCCACTACAGCGCGATCCAGATGGACGGTTACCGCACCCTTGAGGAAGGTCAGCGGGTCGAGTTCGAGATCTCGCAGGGTCAGAAGGGGCCGCAGGCGGACATGGTCCGACTGTCGGCGTGAAGTGCCGAGGCGCCAGCAGCTGACCGTGTAGGCGAACCGTAGACGAACCACGCGTACGGGGAAGGCCCGCACCCTCCCGGGGGTGCGGGCCTTTCGCACGCCCGGGGGCGCCGCGGAGCCGGTGGCCGTGCTCCCGGGAACGCCGCTGCTCCGGCCGTACGCGAAAGGCGGCCGGACCCGCGCCCCCGGCTCCGGCCGGTGCCCCCGGGGGGGCTCGCCCGGCCCTCCGCCGGAGCGCGACCCGGGCCCGCCCGCGCCCCGGGCAACCTTGCACTCTCGGGTGGCGAGTGCTAATTATGGCTTAGCACTCAGAGAGTGAGAGTGACAGCAGGACCGGGTCGGTGAGGCCCGCACGCCGGGCGGAGTCCCTAGGGACCGCGCGGCAGGCAGGCCGTCCGTCGCGGGCGCCAGCGCGGTCCGAGGAAATCCGCCTCCACGGCCTGGTACGCCGTGGGAGGCACCCCAACGTCTTGGGAGAACGGACTTCACATGGCCAAGATCATCGCGTTCGACGAGGAGGCACGGCGCGGCCTTGAGCGCGGGATGAACCAGCTCGCCGACGCCGTCAAGGTCACCCTCGGCCCCAAGGGCCGCAACGTCGTCCTGGAGAAGAAGTGGGGCGCCCCCACGATCACCAACGACGGTGTGTCCATCGCCAAGGAGATCGAGCTGGAGGACCCGTACGAGAAGATCGGCGCCGAGCTGGTCAAGGAGGTCGCGAAGAAGACGGACGACGTCGCCGGTGACGGCACGACGACCGCGACCGTCCTCGCCCAGGCGCTGGTCCGCGAGGGTCTGCGCAACGTGGCCGCCGGCGCCAACCCGATGGCCCTCAAGCGCGGCATCGAGAAGGCCGTCGAGGCCGTCTCCGCCGCCCTGCTGGAGCAGGCCAAGGACGTGGAGACCAAGGAGCAGATCGCCTCCACGGCCTCCATCTCCGCCGCCGACACGCAGATCGGCGAGCTGATCGCCGAGGCGATGGACAAGGTCGGCAAGGAAGGCGTCATCACCGTCGAGGAGTCGCAGACCTTCGGCCTGGAGCTTGAGCTCACCGAGGGCATGCGCTTCGACAAGGGCTTCGTCTCGGCGTACTTCGCCACCGACACGGAGCGCATGGAGGCGTCCTTCGACGACCCGTACATCCTGATCGTCAACTCCAAGATCTCCAACGTGAAGGACCTCCTTCCGCTGCTGGAGAAGGTCATGCAGTCGGGCAAGCCGCTGCTGATCATCGCGGAGGACATCGAGGGCGAGGCCCTGGCGACCCTGGTCGTCAACAAGATCCGCGGCACCTTCAAGTCCGTCGCCGTCAAGGCCCCGGGCTTCGGCGACCGCCGCAAGGCCATGCTCGGCGACATCGCCGTCCTCACCGGCGGCACCGTGATCTCCGAGGAGGTCGGCCTCAAGCTGGAGAACGCGGGCCTGGACCTGCTCGGCCGCGCCCGCAAGGTCGTCATCACCAAGGACGAGACCACCATCGTCGACGGTGCCGGCGACACCGACCAGGTGCAGGGCCGGGTCAACCAGATCCGCGCCGAGATCGAGAACAGCGACTCCGACTACGACCGCGAGAAGCTCCAGGAGCGCCTGGCGAAGCTGGCCGGCGGCGTGGCCGTCATCAAGGCCGGTGCCGCCACCGAGGTCGAGCTGAAGGAGCGCAAGCACCGCATCGAGGACGCGGTGCGCAACGCGAAGGCCGCCGTCGAGGAGGGCATCGTCGCCGGTGGCGGCGTGGCCCTGCTCCAGGCGACCGGCGTCTTCGAGAAGCTGGAGCTGGACGGCGACGAGGCCACCGGCGCCCAGGCCGTGCGCCTGGCCCTGGAGGCCCCGCTGAAGCAGATCGCCGTCAACGCCGGCCTTGAGGGCGGCGTCGTGGTGGAGAAGGTGCGCGGCCTGACCCCCGGCCACGGCCTGAACGCCGCCACCGGCGAGTACGTCGACCTGATCGCCGAGGGCATCATCGACCCGGCCAAGGTGACGCGCTCCGCGCTGCAGAACGCCGCGTCGATCGCCGCGCTGTTCCTGACCACCGAGGCCGTCATCGCCGACAAGCCGGAGAAGGCCGCGGCCGGTGCCGGCGCGGGCGGCGGCATGCCGGGCGGTGACATGGACTTCTGATCGCCCTTGCAGTGCGATCGCCTGTCCGAGTGACGTCGGGGCGGTGCTTCCGGGATTCCGGAGGCGCCGCCCCGACGGCGTTTCGGGGCCGAGTCTGCCGCTCGCGCGGGGCGGCAGGGGAGTCACGGCGTACGGGCGTACGGGGCGTACGGGCGCGTACGGGCGCGTACGGGCCGAAGGGCGCGCCCGCGCTCACGGGCCCGCGGGGCCGCTCACGGGCCCGTACCTCGACGCCTCGCCTTGCCCGAGCGCGCCGCGTCAGCCCCGTGCGCGTCCGAGCGCCCGCGTCAGCCCCGCGCGGCGTGGAGCGCCGCCCGCAGGTGTCCGTCCGCCTCGGTCAGCAGCCGCGCGGCGGTGGCCGCGTCCACGCCGCCGAGCAGGGTGAGGATGGCGGGCTTCACCTCGCCGCCGGTGGCGGCCAGGGCCGCCTCGACGGCCGCGTCGGGCTCGCCGGTGGCCAGCGCGACGATGCGGCGCGAGCGGGCGCGCAGCTTGTCGTTGGAGGCCCGCACGTCGACCATCAGGTTCCCGTAGGTCTTGCCCAGGCGGATCATGGTAATGGTCGACAGCATGTTCAGCACCAGCTTCTGCGCGGTGCCCGCCTTCAGCCGGGTCGAGCCGGTCAGCAGCTCCGGGCCGACGACCACCTCGATGCCGTGGTCCGCGGCGGCGGCGAGCGCGGAGCCCGCGTTGCACGCCAGGCCGACGGTCAGCGCGCCGCGCCCGCGCGCGTGCTCGACCGCTCCGACCGCGTACGGGGTGCGGCCGGAGGCGGAGACGCCCACGACGGTGTCCAGCGCGGTGAGGCCGAGTGCGTCGAGGTCGGCGGCGGCCAGGTCCCGGCTGTCCTCCGCGCCCTCCACGGACGTCACCGTCGCCTCCGGGCCGCCCGCGATCAGGCCGACGACCTGGTCGGGACGGGTGTTGAAGGTCGGCGGGCACTCGCTCGCGTCCAGCACCCCGAGCCGCCCGGCGGTGCCCGCGCCCGCGTACACCAGGCGGCCGCCGCGCGCCATGCGGGCGGCCGTGGCGTCGATGGCGGCGGCGATGCGCGGGAGCTGGGCGGCGACGGCGGCGGGCACGCCGGCGTCCTCCTCGTTCATGATCCGGGCGATCTCGGCGGTGCCGAGCCGGTCGATCTCGGCCAGCTCGGGGCGGAACGCCTCGGTGGTCAGGCGGTCCAGCTGGGCGCGCAGGCGCGCGCTGTCGGTGGTGGAGGTCATGGCGAAGCGGCTCTTTCCGTAAGTCCGTGAGGTCGTAAGTCCGTAGGGTCGCAGGGTCCGTATGGTCCCTGGCGGTGGTTCGTACGGGGTACGTCCTGGCGTACGCGTCCGGACGTGCCCCGGATCCGGCCCGGCCCCGCTCAGCGCGCGGCGGCGCGGTGGGCGTGGCGGTGGGCGAGGGCTTCGTAGGAGGCGGCGAGGGCGGGCGCGGCCACGTCGTACGTACGCTGTGCCACGCCTATGAACAGGCAGTCGACCACGAGCAGTTGGCCGGTGCGGCTGGACATGGCCGCCGGGCGCAGCTCGCTCTCCCGGGCGGCGGAGGTGGTCAGCACGTGGTCCGCGTACTGGGCGACCTCGCCGTCGGGCCGGCCGGTGATCGCCACGGTGGTCGCGCCGCGCTCGAAGGCGACGCGCAGCGGCTCGATCGCGTCGGTGGTGCGGCCCGAGTGGCTGATGGCCACGGCCACGTCGCCCGGGCGCAGCTGGACGGCGTTGGTGACCGCGAGGTGCGGGTCGGCGTGGGCGTGCGCGATCAGCCCGATACGCAGCAGCTTCTGCACGAGGTCCTGGCCGACGAGGCCGGAGGCGCCGACGCCGTACACGTCCACGCGGTGCGCGGTGGCGAGCGCGCCGACGGCCGCCTCCAGCTGGACGACGTCCAGGGCGGCCGCGGTGTCGGCGAGCGACTGCCGCTCGTCCTGCGCGAGCTTGGCGACCACCTCGGCGAGCGGGTCGTCCACCGCGATGTCGGCGGTGACCGCGGGCGGCCGCCCGGCCGCCTGGTGTGCGGCGAGGGCGGCGAGGGCGACGCGCAGGTCGCGGTAACCGGGGTACCCCAGCAGCCGGGAGGTGCGCACGACGGTGGCCTCGCTGGTGCCGGTCCGCTCGGCCAGGCCGGTGACGGTGAGTGCGGCGCAGCCCGCGGGGTCGCCCGCGACGGCCTCGGCGACGCGCTGCATGGAGCGGGTCATCGAGGGAGCCAGCCTGCGGATCTTCGCGGCGAGCGCGCTGGGCGCGGGAGGGGCCGCTTCCTGCCGACCGGCGGAAGGGCCCCGCGCTCTGCTGCTCACTCTGGAAAAGTATTTCCGGATGTGACGCGCGTCAACCCTTGACCGGAGGGGTGCGCGCAGGGACGGAAGCGCGCCGTCCGCGCCGTGCGCCGGCGCGCCCGCGGCCCGCGCCCGGCCGCCGTACGGGCCCTTGCGGCACTTGAGCGCAGACCGGACGAGCCTTGCGCGCAGGCCGTACGGTCCTCGGAGGCAGACCCGGACGAGACCGGACGGCGGACATCCGGTGCCGGATTCATCCCATGAACGCAGGACTGGGCCCACAATGGTGCCCATGGAGCTGGAACAGGCCCTGCACGCCGCCCGCGCGCTCGTCCTCGCCGACCTCACGGCGGACGGCGCCGCGCAGGCCGACATCGTCTCCCTCGTGGAGGACGCGGTGGCGCACCGCCGCTGGTGGGTCGAGCAGTGGCCGGAGGGCGTGGGCTTCGTGGCGGGCCTGGTGGCCCAGGACGTACAGGACGCCCTGCTGGAGCGGTACGGCCGGTGGCCGGTGTGTCCGGTGTGCACCACCGACCACGACTCCCACGCCCTGGAGGTCGAGCCCGAGCTGGGACCCGACCCGCGCTGGGTCTGCGCGCGGACGGCGGTGGCGGTGGCGCGGCTGGGCTCGCTGGGGTCGCCGGGGGCGGTGCGGTGACCCGGCGCCGGGCCCTGCCACCGGGGCTGACGGCCCTGCGCGGCCTGCTCGCCGCGCCGCGTGCCGCGGGACGGACCGCGCCGCGTGCCGCGGGGCGGACCGGGGCGCGGCCGGTCAGCGGCTCCGGCGGGTGTTGAGCCGCGCGGCCTGGCGGGTCAGGTAGTCCCGCTCGGCCAGGTTGGGTGCCTCGCGGGCCGCCTCGGCGTACAGGCGGGCCGCCGTCGCCAGGTCGCCGTCGCGTTCGTGGAGGTACGCCGCTGCCGCGGTGCGGCGGGGCAGGGCGTCGTCCAGCGCCGCCAGCGCCGCCAGGCCGGCGCGCGGTCCGTCGGCCTCGCCGACCGCCACCGCGCGGCCCAGCCGGACGACCGGGCTGCCGGTCAGGCGGACCAGCTCGTCGTACCACTCGACGATCTGCACCCAGTCGGTCTCCTCGGCGGTGGGCGCGTCGGCGTGGAGTGCGGCGACGGCGGCCTGCGCCTGGTACTCGCCCAGCCGGTCCCGGGCCAGGGCCGCCTGGAGGATTCCGACGCCCTCGGCGATCAGCCTGGTGTCCCACCGGCCGCGGTCCTGCTCGGCGAGCGGCACCAGGCTGCCGTCGGGCGCGGTCCGGGTGGCGCGCCGGGCGTGGTGGAGCAGCATGAGGGCGAGCAGTCCGGCCACCTCGGGGTGGTCGAACCGGGCCGCGAGCTGCCGGGTGAGCCGGATGGCCTCGGCGGCCAGGTCGACGTCGCCCGAGTAGCCCTCGTTGAAGACCAGGTACAGGACGCGCAGCACGGTGGCGACGTCGCCCGGCTGGTCGAACCGCACGCCGGAGACCGTGCGCTTGGCGCGGCTGATCCTCTGGGCCATGGTCGCCTCGGGCACCAGGTAGGCCTGGGCGATCTGGCGGGTGGTGAGCCCGCCGACGGCGCGCAGCGTGAGCGCGACCGCCGACGACGGCGTCAGCGACGGGTGGGCGCACAGGAAGTAGAGCCGGAGCGTGTCGTCCGCCGCGGGCGCGGGCCCGGGCGCCGGCTCCTGGTCGAGGAGGTCCTCACGCCGGCGGCGGGCGGCGTCCGCCCGGGTCGCGTCGAGGAACCGGCGCCAGGCCACGGTGACCAGCCAGCCCTTCGGGTCCCGCGGCCGGTCGGCCGGCCAGGCGCGGACCGCCTCGACCAGGGCGTCCTGCACGGCGTCCTCGGCCGCCGCGAAGTCGGCTCCGCGGCGGACGAGGATCGCGAGCACGCTCGGCGTGAGGCTCCTGAGCAGGGCCTCGTCCATCAGTGCGGGCACTCCGTGACGGTGGGCGGCGCGGCCAGGAACGGGCGCAGCTCCAGCCACTCGTGGATCGGCTTCCCGTCCTTCCCGGGGGCGGCCGACAGCTCCCCGGCCAGCTCGACGGCGCGCTCGTGGCTGTCGACGTCGATCACCATCCAGCCGGCGATGAGGTCCTTGGTCTCGGCGAACGGGCCGTCGGTGACCGGCGGGCGCCCCTCGCCGTCGTACCGGACCCAGGTCCCCTCGGGGGCGAGCGCCTGGCCGTCGACGAACTCGCCGGTCTTCTCCAGCCGGTCCGCGAAGTCCCGCATGTACCGCACGTGCGCCGAGATCTCCTCCGGCGTCCACTGGTCCATGGGCACGTTGTTGACCGGGTCCGGAGCGCCGCGGTAGTGCTTGAGCAGCAGGTACTTGGCCATCGTGGTTCTCCTTGGTGCTGGTGCGGCCCATTGTGGTCGCGTTCACCCCGGGGACGGAGCCGGGCGCGGGTTCTCGACATCGGCGCCGGAATTTTTTTCGGCTCTTCTGGCAAGCGGCTCCGGTAAACCCTCGTGTCGCCCGAGATCCGGGTGGTGGGCGCCGTGCGGGCGGCGGCGGCCGGGCGCGGGTCACGCGCGCAGCAGCTCCAGCTCCGTGCCCACGTTGTGCCGGGCGGCGCGCTCCCAGCGCTCGTACCCCTCCGGCGTGCGGAACAGCCGCGGCAGGCCCAGCAGCTGCCGCAGCGCCGCGGCCCGGCCCTCGCGGAAGACGTCGTCGGGCACGAAGCCGTACTCCTGGCGGACGGCGGCGGCGTAGGCCGCGTACTCCCGGGGCGGACCGGCGAGCACGGCCAGGTCGGCGTCGCACAGCACCTCGCCGTCGGCGTCGCCGGGGGCGGGGTCGTGCGTGGCGGTCAGCCGCACCAGCCGCGCCACCTCGGCCGTACGCGCCGGGGCGACCCCGGCCTCCGGCAGGGCCCGCTCGGCGAGCCGGGCGCTGCGCTCCTCGTTCGTGGAGCGCTCGGGCAGGTAGACGGCGTCGTGGAACCAGGCCGCGAGCCGCACGGCCACCGGGTCGGCGGCGCGGTGCGCGAGCGCGTCCACGTGGTCGAGGACGGCGGCGAGGTGCGCGGTGGTGTGGTAGCGGCGCTGCGGCTCGGCCCAGCGGGCGAGCAGGTCGCGGCCGTACGGGTACGGGTCGGGGTGCGCCGCCCGCTCCGGTGCGCGGGCGGCGCGCAGGAGGCCGGCCCAGGACTCCAGCAGCGGCTGCTCGGACGGGGCGTCGGGCGCTTCGGGCGCCTCGGGCGCGGAGGGGGGAGCCATGGTGCCCAGTGTGCCGTCCCGGCACCGGGGCGTACGGGCGCGGGTGCGGCGGCGGGTGCGGCGGGGAGTGCGGCGGGGCGGCGCCGGCGAGGGCCGGCCTTACCGGCGCTGGCGGAGGCCGGCTCGTCGGCGCCGGTGGAGGGGCCTCGTCGGCGCCGGAAGCGGGCGGGGCGGCCGGACCTGTGCCCGCCCGGTCGGCCGTCGGGCCGACCGGGCGGGAGGGCCCGGCCCGGTGGGAGCCCAGTCCCCGAGGGCCCCCACCGGGTCGTATCAGTCCTGCTGCGCGTTCGCGGCCCGGCGGCGGCGCAGCAGCAGGAGGTAGCCGCCCGCGCCGAGCAGGGCGGCCGAAGCGGCGGCCGTCGCGCCCAGGGGCAGGCCGGAGCCGGTCTCGGCCAGGTTGCCGCCGCCGTCCGGACCGGCGGACGAGCCCGGGCCGCCGGCCGCCGGAGTGCCGGACGAACCCGGGTCACCCGGGGTGCCCGGCCCCTGCGACGGGTCGCCGGACGGCGTGCTGCCGGGGCTCGGGCTGGTGCCCGGCGACGGCGAGGTGGAGGCGGAGGGGGTGGCGCTGGACGACGGCGTGGCGCTGGGGCTCGCGGACGGGCAGTCGGTCCAGAAGACCTTGTGCTTGGCCTCGCCGTGCTCGCCGTCGAAGTTCCACACCAGCTTGTAGTGGCCGTCCGGCAGGTTCAGGTCGGTGCTGCGGCCGTGGCCCTTGGCGTCCAGCGTGAGCGTGCCGGACTTGGCCTCGGTGTCCTTGGTGCCGGTGGGCGGCATCTCGACTATCTTCCACGCGACCTGCTGGCGGTCGTCGAAGCCGAAGGCGTCGAGGTAGAACGTGCAGACGTGCGGCTCGTTCCGCTCCAGCGCCTCGCCGGTGACGGCGTCGTGGATCTTCACGGTGCCGTTGTCGCCGTGCGGGGTCGCGTAGGCGGCCGGAGCGGCGAGGAGGGCGGACGTGGCCGCGGCCACCGCCACCGCACAAGCCGTGGTGTAGTTGCGCATACAGGTACCAACTTCTGGGGCAGAAGGGGCGGGTGCGGGGGTGGCGGCTCAGCCTCCGATCGACCCGGTGCGGGAGTCAAGTGGCGTTTGGCGAGTTTGGCGCACTTGTCGCGCTTTGGGGCGGGTGTAGCGCGTAACGATCCGGTGAAGGGAGCCCGAAGGCCGGGTTTCACCGGCCGCGGTCGGCGTCGGCTGAGGAGGGACCGGGCCGCCGGGCCGCCGGGCCGTCCGCCGTGCCCCCGGGCCCGCTCACGCCAGCCGCGACGGCAGCGGCGCCGCGTGCACCACCGTCAGGCCCGAGACCGCGCGCGTCAGGGCCACGTACAGCCGCCGCAGCCCGGTGCGCTCGTCCGGTTCGCCGTCGACCACCGCCGCCGGCTCGTCCAGCACCACGTGGTCGTACTCCAGACCCTTGGCGAGCGTCGCCGGAACCAGGGTCAGCCGGGTGTCCGCGGTGGTCTCCTCGCCCGGCAGCAGGTGCGTCAGGCCCGCCGCCGCCAGAGCCTCGGCCAGCCGCGGGACCCGGGCGTCCGCCGCGATCAGGCCGGTCGAGCCCTCCCGCTCCAGCGCCGCGCGGCAGGCCGCCGCCACCGCCGCGTCCAGCCCGCCCGCCGCCACCCGCCGCACGGCCAGCGCGCCCGGCGCGTCGCGTACCGACGTGGCCGCGGCCAGGCCCGGCGCGATAGCGGGCAGCAGCCGGGACGCGTACGCGATGACCTCGCGCGGCACGCGGAAGCCGCGCGTCAGCTCCGCCACCCCGGCGTCCGGCTTGCCCAGGTGGGCCAGCGCCTCCCGCCAGCTGCCGGTCGCCCACGGCGTGGTGCCCTGCGCCAGGTCGCCCAGGACCGTCGCCGAACCGGTCGTGCAGCGCCGCCCCACCGCCCGGTACTGCATCGGCGACAGGTCCTGCGCCTCGTCCAGCACCACGTGCCCGAGCGACGGCGTGCGCCGCACGAGGTCGGCGGCCTCGTCCACCAGCACCGCGTCGGCCGCCGACCACCTCGCCGACCGCACGCCGCGGGCCGGCCGGGCCCACAGGATCTCCTTCTGCTCCTGCGCGGACAGCACGCCGTCCGCGTGCGCGGCCAGGAAGTCCGGGTCGGACAGCAGGCGTGAGACCAGCCTCGCCGGATCCACCGGCGGCCACGCCGCCTTCACCACGGCCTTCACCGCCGGACTGCGCGCCACCGCGTCCTGCACCCGGTCGTCCGGAGCCTCGCCCGCCTGCTCCATCCGTACGAGCACGGCGTGCGCGACGCGCTGGGGCAGCGCCTCGCGGGCCGCGCCGTAGCGGATGTCGCGGGCCAGCAGCTCGCGGACGATCTCCGCCAGCTCGTACGCCGGGACCCGCCAGCGGCGCGAGCCGCGCACCACCACGCACGGCTCGGCGGGCTCGGTCACGTGCGAGCGCAGGGCCCGCCGCAGCACCTCGGCCATCCGCGCGTCGCCCTTGACCCGGGCCGCGGCCGCCGAGTCCGTGCCGCGCACCTCGACGTGCGCGACCAGGTCGTCCACCGTCGCCTGCTGGACCCGGAGTTCGCCGAGGGCGGGCAGCACCTGCTCGATGTACCGCAGGAACGAGCGGTTCGGGCCGATCACCAGCGTGCCGGTGCGCGCCAGCCGCTCGCGGTGCGCGTACAGCAGGTAGGCCACCCGGTGCAGGCCGACCGCCGTCTTGCCGGTGCCCGGCGCGCCCTGCACGCACACCGTGCCGCCGACGTCCGCCCGGACGATCTCGTCCTGCTCCGGCTGGATGGTGGCGACGATGTCCCGCATCGGTCCCACGCGCGGGCGCTCGATCTCGGCCTGGAGCAGCCTGCCGGCCGTCTCCGCGCGGCTCGGATCCGACAGGTGCTCGTCCTCGTACGCGGTCAGCTCGCCGCCCGTGTAGCCGAACCGGCGGCGCAGCGTCACGCCGGACGGCTCCGCGCGCGACGCCCGGTAGAAGGGCTGCGACACCGGCGCGCGCCAGTCGACGACCATGGGGTCGCCGCCGGCGTCGTGCACGTGGCGGCGGCCGATGTAGAACCGGCTGCCGTCGGCGGCGACCCCGGAGCCTTCGGCGTCCTCGTAGTCGAGGCGGCCGAAGAACAGGGGCGTGTCCGGGTGGTCGGCGAGCGCCGCGACGCGCTCCGCCACCTGGTGCCGCAGGACCTCGGCACCGACCCACGTGGCGGCGACGTCGCGCAGGTCCAGGGCCTGCGCGTCGGCGCGCATGGCGCGCAGGGCGGCGCGGGAGGCGGCCAGGTGGGTCCGCTCCCGGGCCAGGGCCCCGGCTTCGGGGCCGGACCCGGACACGGATCCGGGTCCTTCTCCGAGGTCCGCGGCGAGGTCGGCGGCTCCGGGTTCTGCGGGGCGGTCGGGATGGGGGGCGTGCGCGGGCACGGCGTTGCCTCCGGCGGTGGTGCGTACGGGCGGTCGCGAAAGGGTGCCGTTCCGGTTTCCGTCCGGGCGGCGGCTCTCCCGCGGGCGTCACGCGTCGCACGTAACGTGCTCGCTGCCGTCCGGGAGGCGGGGCAAGACGGGCGAGTGTAGTCAGCCCCCCCCGGCCGCCGCGACGGAATTTCAGGGTCGCCCTCCACCTCCCGTAGGGGACGGCATGGCCCTGTGGTCGTACGCCGTCCACCTTCAGGTCGTACGCCCCGGCGTCCGCGGTTACACCGGCAGGTCGATGTCCCGGCGCCGCGCCGGAACGATCATTGAGGGCATGAGCTTCGCAGCAGCCTCCAGCCTCCGGCACGCCGACCCCGTCCTGTCCCAGGAGCCGCCCGCCACCGTGCGCACCGTCCTGGGAGGCACCTTCCGGGCGATCCGCGTCTTCGCGTCCACGGCGTTCAGCGTGGCCGTCCTGGGCGAGTACAACGAGCACAAGTACGGCCCGGAGCGCGGCCCGTACGGCGACGGCGACCGGCGCCCGGACCCCGGCCCGTACGCCGAAGCCGCCTGACCGCCCGCTTCTGCCGAGACGTCTGCCCGAACATCCGCCCGACCCCTGTGTGAAAACCTGTCAGGCGTCCTCCACGTCACCCTCCGCCAGCAGCTCTCCCGCGTCCACGATCCGGTACGCGTACCCCTGCTCGGCCAGGAACCGCTGCCGGTGCGCGGCGAAGTCCTGGTCGATCGTGTCGCGCGCGACCACCGAGTAGAACCGCGCCTCGTGCCCGTCCGCCTTCGGGCGCAGCACCCGGCCCAGCCGCTGGGCCTCCTCCTGCCGGGAGCCGAAGGTGCCCGACACCTGGATGGCGACCGTCGCCTCCGGCAGGTCGATGGAGAAGTTCGCCACCTTCGACACCACCAGCACCGAGATCTCCCCCTGGCGGAACGCCTCGAACAGCTTCTCGCGCTGCGCGTTGCTCGTCTCGCCCTTGACCACGGGCGCGCCCAGGTGCTCCGCCAGCTCGTCCAGCTGGTCGATGTACTGCCCGATCACCAGCGTCTGCTGCCCCCGGTGCCGGGCCACCAGCGCCTCGGTGACCCGGCGTTTGGAGTCGGTCGTCGCGCAGTAGCGGTACTTGTCCTCGGTCTCGGCGGTCGCGTACGTCAGCCGCTCGGCGTCCGTCAGGCTGACCCGCACCTCCACGCAGTCGGCGGGCGCGATGTACCCCTGCGCCTCGATCTCCTTCCACGGCGCGTCGAACCGCTTCGGCCCGATCAGCGAGAAGACGTCCGACTCGCGCCCGTCCTCGCGGACGAGCGTGGCCGTCAGCCCCAGGCGGCGGCGCGCCTGGAGATCGGCGGTGAACTTGAACACCGGCGCGGGCAGCAGGTGCACCTCGTCGTAGACGATCAGCCCCCAGTCCCGCGAGTCGAACAGCTCCAGGTGCGGGTAGACGCCCTTCCGCCGGGTGGTCAGCACCTGGTACGTGGCGATGGTGACCGGCCGTATCTCCTTCTTCGTACCGCTGTACTCGCCGATCTCGGCCTCGGTCAGCGACGTGCGCCGCACCAGCTCGTGCTTCCACTGCCGGGCCGAGACGGTGTTGGTCACCAGGATCAGCGTGGTCGACTTCGCCTCGGCCATGGCGCCCGCGCCGACCAGCGTCTTGCCCGCGCCGCACGGCAGCACCACCACCCCCGACCCGCCGTGCCAGAACCCCTCCACCGCCTGCCGCTGGTACGGCCGCAGCGCCCACCCGTCCTCGCGCAGCTCGATCGGGTGCGCCTCCCCGTCCACGTAACCGGCCAGATCCTCGGCGGGCCACCCCAGCTTCAGCAGCACCTGCTTGATCTGCCCGCGCTCGGAGGGGTGCACGGCGACGGTGTCCTGGTCGACGCGAACCCCCACCAGCGGCTGGACCTTCTTCGACCGCAGCACCTCCTCCAGCACCGGCCGGTCGGTGCTGGTCAGCACCAGACCGTGGGCGGGGTGCTTGCTGAGGGTGAGGCGGCCGTAGCGGTCCATCGTCTCGGTGACGTCGACCAGCAGGGCGTGCGGCACGGGATACCGGGCGTAGCTGACCAGCGCGTCGACCACCTGCTCGGCGTCGTGCCCGGCCGCCCGCGCGTTCCACAGGCCCAGGGGCGTGACCCGGTAGGTGTGGATGTGCTCGGGGGCGCGCTCCAGCTCGGCGAACGGCGCGATGGCACGGCGGCAGGCGTCGGCCTGCTCGTGGTCCACTTCGAGCAGGAGGGTCTTGTCACTTTGGACGATGAGTGGACCATTCACGTGCGGAGCCTCGTTTCACTCAGGTCGAAATCCTAGTGTGCCCTATGTAGGCGCCAGACCGGGAACCCGGCACCCGAGCTGGAATCCGCCCTTGGAGAATGAAATTCACGATTGTGCTGGTCGGGTCTCTGAATCTTCCCGGCAAAGGCGATGGCGTCGTCGCGCCGAGTGACCACGTTACGTATCCAGGTGGTTGACGAAGATCCCGACGAGAATGCGCCCGCCCAGCCGCTGCTCGGGCAGTGTGAAGTGCACGCGGTTTCGTGCCGGGTGCTGCTTGGCGTGCCACTCGCAGCGGTAGGTCTCCCCCTCGTGCTCGACATACCGCTGCCGCATCACCTTTTCCTTGGCCCGGGTGTTGGGGCTCTCGGGTGACAGGTCGATTCCGAAGCGGCCCAGTTCGGCCTGGACGTGATCGGGCAGTCCGGCGTGCCGGGCCAGTGCGTCCGCGAAGTGATCGTCCAGCACGGCCAGGACCTTGGCCACCCAGGAGCGCAGCTCCCGGTAGGTGCCGTCGAACTTCCGGAAGGACAGTGTGCTCGCGAGGACGAGACTAGGGAAGGCGTCCGCTGCCAGGACGGGGAAGAGGCGCTCGGGAACATCCTCGCGTTCATACAGGCCGCGCCAGAAGGCCGTGAGATCGCTGGCTGCGTGCAGGAAGTACAGCTCCGCCGCGGCATTGCCTGTTGGAATGCCGACCGGATGCCAGCCGCGCGTGACGGCGTTGTCGGCCGGAAAGACGAGGCAGGCTGTTGTGCAGCCGTCTAACGTGCGTCGCAGTGCGTGGCCGAGCGTCCAGGCGAGCTCTCGTACTTCTCCGGCCACGTGGACCCTGTCCGGGACATCCGCGGTGTCGCCCGTGTCCCACGCGCGGCAGCGGTCCATCAGGAGGGCGGTTCGGCGGCGCACGTCCGGAGAGACCGTGTCGCCCGGTCCTCCCCGCACGTAGAGGAACTCGGACAGCTCGCAGCCGTCCAGGCATGCGTGTTCGTGCCACCATTCAGCTGCGGCCACGGGGCGTTCGCGGAGGATGTCCCCGAGGGCGTCGTTGAAGTCGTCCAGCACGCCAGTCAGCCGATCCGGCTCCAGTTCGCGGAAGTCGAAGCTGGTCTCGTCGACGACCACCCGGTACGGCGGGTCCCCGTGGGATTCACCTTCGGCGCCGGGCACGTGCCAGCCTCCCCAGGTCGTCCTCGATCTGGTCGAAGAAGCCGCTCGGCCAGGTGGTGAGTTCGCCGCGCTCGGTCAGCTCGATGGGGACGATCTCCTCCCGGCCGAAATAGTGCACGATCGCCTGATGCGATGACAGCGGCCCCTCTTCGACGACGCCGAGTCGAGCGCCGTTGAGAACGTGGTCGCTGTGGGTTTCCATGATCACCTGGACCCCGCTGCCGGCGACCTGTGCCAGAAAGCGGCCCAGACGGGACTGCCCGGCGGGATGGAGATGCGCCTCGGGGTTCTCCACGATCAGGATGTCGCCGGGTTCGGTCATCAGCCCCGCGACGATGACGGGCAGCGCGTAGGAGACGCCGAAGCCGGTGTTGGCCGGGCGGATCACCTCGCCGTAGGGTCCTGTCTCCTTGAACCGGATGGTGCTGGCGGCGATCCCCGGCGCCCACTGCGCCGTGATCTGGAGGGGCCGGATGATGTGCGAGGCCCACGCTTCGGCCTGGTTGCGCAGGAGCGGCACATTGGAGGCCGGATGCCGAAGCGGTTCGCGTACGGTCAGCCGACGCGTGGTCAGCCGTTCCTGTCGCAGTGCCAGCACCTGCGCCGTATGCTCCCCTTGTACGCCGACCCCGAGTTCGTCGGGTGGCTCGGCGGACACGGACAGCAGGTCGCGGGGGCCGAGGCGTTCCGCGCAGAGGTAGGTGAAGCCGCTTCCCGACCGGTCCAATTCGGGCGGGGGCTGGCTGGGCGACGCTTCGACCGTGAGGTGCAGGGCGCGCTCGCTGGGAATGCCGAAGCGGTAGCTCCAGTCGGCGTCCGTTCCGTCGGCTCGCAGCCGTACGCCGAACTCGGGCTGCTGTGCTGCCGGGTGCAGCAGTTCCTGTGCCTCGCCCAGAGCCAGCCTGTACGGCCCATTGAGCTGGATCATCTCGCTGCTGGGCGACTGGACCGCCTGGCGGACCAGCAGCAGAGCCTGGACAACGGTGCTCTTGCCCGACCCGTTGAGCCCGGTCAGCACGGTCAGCGGGCGCAGAGCGAACTCGGCGTCCGAAAAGCACTTGAAGTTGCGGATGCCCAGCGTGGTGATCACGCGCCTGCCTTCGCGTCCTCGGCCGCTGCCTGGAACCGGTACTCCACACGGCGCCGGTCACTGGTGGAAGAGGTGATGGCGTCGAGATAGCCGATGTCACGGGTCATCCGGCGCCGGGCGGCTGCGACGATGGCCGTCCGCCGGCGCTCCAGGTCCGCCTGAGCGTAAGGGGCCAGGGCGATCGACCAGGTCTCGAAGAGCGCCCGGTTGATTGGATTGCGCCATGTCACGCCTTCCGGCCACTTGCGGAAGGTGTGATCCCCGAAGATCAGACGGGCATTGAACATAGCCGTGCGGAATGCCTCATACAGCTCGTTCACTCGCGGATCGGGAAGTTCCTTCGTGTTGTCCAGCAGCCGTGTCGCCCGCTCCAAGAACGGATCCATCGCCGGCCGCTCCCTGTAGGCATCCATGCCGAGTAGCCAGAAGGCGGCGAAGCGGAGCGCCATCTCCCGGTCGTTCATGCGGATGTGGCCGCCCATGCGGTTCGTCGCCGCATTGAACTCCTCCATGGACGTCATGGTCTTGAGGATGTCGCGGCTCCGCTTCCGGCTCATGCAGTGCCGGATCTCCTGAGCGTTCAGCGGGGTGCCACCGGTGTTGATGCGCTTGAAGATGTCGTACATGACATCCGGCGGCGTCGTCGGGTCGATGACGTTCACCACGAGCTGGGTGTTGTAGATGCGGCGCTGCCACTGGACGGGCAGGTCGGCGAAGTTCTTGTCGTTCTCGTTGAGGTACTCCAGCCCCTTGAGGCGGAAGCCCTTCCCGTTTCCTCGTACGTAGGCGTGCAGAGTCGAGAGCCGTTGCAGTCCGTCGACGACCCGGAACGCGCCGTCACTGTCCTCGGCGAAGTAGAAGGCGGGGAGCGGGATCTGCAGCAGCACCGACTCGACGAGGCGGGACTTCTGCTCGATCTTCCACACCTGGCCGCGCTGAAAGTCGGGGGCCAGTTCCAGCGAGCCCTCGTCGATCATGTCCAAGATGTTCCGGAGCGAGAACTGGTTGGTGGTCACCCGGATCAGTGCGGGATCCCACGGCTTCACGATCGCCGCGTCCGCCCCGCCGTCAACCTCGACCTCGACACCGGTCGCCTGACCGTCGAAGACGTCCTCGACCACCTCAGGTGCTTCCTGTGCATGCGCCGTCGTCATGCGGGCGATCCTACGGCGAGGGCCCCTGGCCGGTTCCGGGCCTGAGCGGGTGGTGGGGTGGTCGAAACCCCGACCGGCCTGCTCTTTCCGACAGGGCTGGTATGCGTATCAGACCTGATCGCTTGGACGATCAGGGGTCCGGCGTTCACCCGGGTCTCCATCGCTGCGCCTTCGGGGGGCTTGTTCGGTGTTGTGCTGCTTTGCCGCGGTGGCGGCCAAGCTCCCAGTGTCGCGCACGCGGCCGGGTGCCGGGTCCGGGTCCGGCGGGGGCACGGGCTGGGCGGGTCAGGCGGTGTCGTCGGCCGGGTCGGTCAGTTCGGCGGCGCCGGTGATGCGGTGCAGGGGGTATGTGCGGATCTCGTCGGCCGTGTGGTCGTACGCCGTGACGAAGCCGCCCTCCACCCGGACGGGCGCGATCACGCGCTGGCTGGCGGCGCCGTCCGCGTTGACGTAGCCGATCCACACGGGTGAGCCGGTGAGGGCGGCGGCCTGGACGGTGGCGAGGGTGTCGGCGGAGGTGGTGTGCGGGACGCCGGGGGTGGGGCCGGTGGCCGGGGCCGGGGGGCGGTGCGGGGCGGTGGCGGCCAGGTCGCCCGCGCGGATGGCGCGCAGCGCGGCGGCCAGCAGCGTGTCGCCGGGCACGGGTGGGCCCTCCGGTACGGGTACGGGGGCCGCGCGGGGCGGGGTGCGGTGGGAGGGGGCGCGGGTGACCAGCACGTCGCCGGCCGCCGACTCGGCGGCCGGCGCGTAGCCCATGGCGCGCAGCGTCTCCAGCAGCGTGTCCGGTGGCGCCGGCGAGGCCAGGACGGTCGGCGCCAGACGGCGCAGGCCCAGGGCCGCCGAGCGGCGGTCGGCCAGGATCTCGGTGAGCAGGGCGTCGTCGTCGCACCGCAGGTACGCCGAGGCCGCGCCCACCCGCAGGCGGCCGTGCTTCCGGGCCACGTCGTCGATGAGGTAGGTGAGGGGCTGCGGCACGGGCGTGCGGGAGTGCGCGGCCAGGAAGGCGTGCAGGTCGGCCGCGCCGCGGCCGGCGTCCAGCGCGCGGCGTACGGAGGCGGGCGTGAAGCGGTAGACCGTCGCGCCGCCCTTGGACTCCACGTCGGCCAGGACGCTCATCGTCTCGGCGAGCGGGCGTTCCAGCGGGCCCGGTGCCACGGCCGTCAGGTCGGCTTGCAGCAGCACGTGGTCCAGGGGCTTCGGGAGCAGGGGCGCCAGCAGGTCGGCGGCGCGGGCGGCGGCCGCGGCCGATTCGGCGGGGGTGGTTCTGGAGGTGGTGGTTCTGGGGGTCGCGGTTCTGGGGGTGGGGGTCGCGGTCGCGGTTGCGGGGGTTTCGGGCGGGGGCAGGAGGGTGCGGGCGTACGACGACAGGGCGCCGCGGCCGGTGACGCCCAGCAGTTCGGCCTCGGCGAGCGTCCATTCGGCCAGCCGCGAGCGCGGGTCCTCGGCCGGGGTCTGGCCGCGGTGCGCCGGGCGGTCCCAGCGCAGCCGCGCCAGCAGCGCCTCGGCCGCCAGGGCGGCGCCGGGCGGGGCCGCGGCCAGCAGGGACAGCACGCGGCGGCGCACCTCGGGGGCCGCCGAGCGGTCCAGGTCCGGGCCGAGCGCGGCCAGCGCGCGGCCCTTGGCGTCCCGGCCGCCGACCAGGCCCGGGGTGCGGGTCGCGGCCAGCCACGCGGTGGCCAGGGCGGCCCAGCGCGGGGCGGTGGGCAGGGCGAGCCAGTCGTCGTAGGCGGGGGTGGGGGCGTACCGCTCGTCCGCCTCGCCGTCCGAGGCCAGCAGTCCGGCCGCGTACGCCAGCTCGATCCAGAAGGCGGCGACCGGCTCGGCCAGGTCGAGCGCCACGGCGGTGCGCTTCAGGTCCCGTATGCTCAGGCCGCCCGCGCGCAGCACGGCGGGGCCGCCCGCGCCCCAGAGCGTGAGCAGCTCCTCGACGGTGGCCAGGGCGGCGAGCGCCTGGCCGGCCGCCGCGGCGTCCACAGCCTGTGGACCGTGCTCGGCGGCGGCGGCGGACAGCGGCGGCGGCACGGGTTCGGGCGCGCGGTGCGCGCGGCCGCCGCGCAGGTGCAGGGCGACCTCGCGGGGCAGCACCACGGTGCGCGGGCCGAGCGGCAGCAGCAGGCCGCGGGCCAGCAGCCAGGCCACGGGCGGGCCGGGGGAGGCGACGGTCACCTCCCCGTACGGCGGGCCCCAGGTCAGCTTCGCCAGCGCCGCGAGCGCGGCGGGCGGCGCCTGGGCCAGCAGCGCCGCCGCCCGGGCCCGGTCGGTGAACAGGCCGGTCAGCGCGGTCACCGCCGACACCGGGTCGTGTGTGGGCGGCAGCCCCACCGCGCCCAGCAGCTCCTGGAGCCGGCCCGGCGACATGCCCGCCGTGGCCTCCCGGACGGTCGGGCCCAGGCCGGTGGGGGAGGGCGCGGTGGGGGACGGGGCGAGCAGTTCGCGGGCCGTACGGACCAGGCGGAGGCGGTCGTCGCCGCCCCACACCAGGGCCTGCGCGCGCAGGGTGGCCAGGGCGGCCGGGAGCGCGGCGGCGACCCGGTCCCGGAGGGGCGGGGCGAGGGCGGGTTCGGGGACCGGTTCCGGGGGCTCCTGCTCGGGGTCGGCCGCCGTGGCGGGCTCGGGGCCGGGCGGGTCGCCCGTCATCAGCGCGCGCAGCGTCTCGTACGGGCACGGATCCGGCGCCACCGCCAGCGCCTCGGCCGTCTGGAGCGCGAACCGGTCGAGCCGTTCCACCGCCCGTACGACCGAGGCGCGGGTCCCGGCGCGGGTGGCGAGCTGGGTCAGGTCGTTCGGCACCGGGGACAGCAGGTCGGGGCGGGCGCGCAGGAGGGCGGCGAGGTCGTCGTCGGAGCGGGTGCGCAGCTCCTCGGCGAGCGTGCGCGGCCCCTCGCTCCCGGCCGCCGCGGCGGGGGCGGTCGCGGTCTCGGCTCCGGCCGGGCGCGGCACCGCCCCCGGCCCGCCGGCCGGTCCG
>NZ_JAVSCF010000015.1:0-49382 GCF_031932565.1 Streptomyces sp. B1866 | reverse complement strand
GCGGGCGGGGCCGCGCGTGTCAGCCGGCGGGCCGCGGGCCGGCCTCGGCCAGCGCCCGCCGCACCTGCGGCGAGCCGACGAAGGCGTCGGTGACCTGGCCCAGCCAGGCCAGTTCGGCCACGAGCAGGTCCCCGGGCTGCCACATCGGAGGCTCGGGCGCGGCGTCGCACACCGCCGCGCCCGCGCGCTTGCGCCGGATGGCGAGCGCCACCAGGCTCGCCTCCGTCGCCGCCCGCCGCTCCGCGTCGCCCAGGCCCGCGCCGTCGGCCAGCCGCCGGGCCAGGTCCACGTCGGCGGGGCGCATGTACGGGCGCAGCGCGCGCTGCCCGTCCCGGATCTCGATGACGGTCCGGTACAGGCGGGTGCGTACCGGCCCGACCCACAGCGGCGGCCGCGGCGAGCGCGGCGGAGAGCCCAGCACGATCTCCGGCACCACCTCGCACAGTGCGTACCACAGGGGGTACAGGCGGCGCACGGCGCGGTACTGGCGCAGCCACCCGGCCGGGCAGCGGCGCGGGGGGACCTGGATCAGGTAGCAGGCGGCGAACGCGGTGGCTCCGAGACAGCCCAGCACGGGGGAGCACAGCACCGCCAGCGCGTCCAGCCGGCTGGTGCCGCACCAGCGGCCGGCGACGCCGGCGGACGCGGTGAGGACGTAGCCGGCCATCAGCAGCGAGCCCAGGGCGCGCAGCCGCAGCGACTCGCGCAGCCAGGGGCGGCCCGCCGACCGCAGCGCCGTGCGCACCCGCACGAAAGTGGGGTAGAGGTACGCGCCGCAGGTCACCAGCCAGACGGCCAGGTGCGCGCCGGCCTGGTCGAAGGACGCGTAGCGCACCGCGAAGTCGACCGGGTGCTGGCCGTGCCGCGGCGCGCGGAGGAACAGGACGGCCATGGCCACGACGGCCAGGGCGCACCACGCCGTCGCCCGGGCCGCCCTGCGCCGCGCCTCCCCGGCCTCGTACAGCCAGCTGAGCGGCAGGGTGTACGAGGCCAGGAGCGTCAGCGCGCTGCTGACGTGCATGAGGAACACGCCGAGTTCGGCCACGCCGGCCCGCCGGCCGACCGCCGCGCACAGCGGCGGGGTCATCAGGAGGTAGGTGACGCAGGCGAGGACGAGCGTGCCGCACACGGCCCACAGGGACGCGTTCCGCCGGTCGTGCCGCAGGTCGTCCAGCTTGTAGCCGAGGGCCAGCGCGTCGGCCGCCGCGCACAGCGGGAACCACACGGTCAGCAGCGCGGCGGCCGTACCGGTCACCGCGCGCCCCCGCCGTGCTGGAAGGAGCGCTCCAGGCGGCCCACGAGGCCGGCCGTGCCGGACGGCGCGGCGGGCCCGGGCGCGGGCGCCGGGTGGTACCACGCGCTGACCTCCCGGAGCACCTGCGTGGCGAAGTACTCGGCGGCGTACTCCTCCGGCTGCGCGTAGTGGCTGCGGGCGAGCATGTGGCGTACGAGGGTGGGGCTGACGTCCTCGGGCAGCAGCCCGCGCACGGGTCCCGGCAGGGATAAGGACGTGGGCTCGTGACCCAGCAGCAGATGGCCCAGCTCGTGCACGATGACGTGCGTCTGGTGGGTGGCGGTGGTGTGCGCCTCATAGAAGACGTAGTCGGCCGTTGCGGTGGAGATCAGCAGGCCGCCGGGGCCTCCCGGCGGAAAGCCCAGGGGAACCCGTCGGATTGGCCGTCCGCGCCGCTCGGCTATGCGGGTGCAAAGTATTCCAACATCGAACGGGTCCGGAATGTCGAGGCCCCGTATCAGTCTGGTGCACGTTTTCCGCAGCGACCTTTGCACCACTGTCGACCTCCCCGCGCACGTAGGGCTGCGAACGCCGCCGCCACGTGACACGAAGATACCTCAGCGCGGTCTCTTTTCCCGTGCCACCGATCCGTGTGTCGCGCCCGCCAATCCCCGTGCGGCGGGGGCCGGTTCGCCGGGCGGCGGGCCCGGGGCGGGCCACCGGGGGCCTCACCTCTGCGGCGGTGTCAACCCNCGGGGGCCTCACCTCTGCGGCGGTGTCAACCCCGCGCGCAGGGCGTAGAGCGCGGCCTGCGTGCGGTCGGTGGCGCCGATCTTCCCGTAGATTCCGCTCAGATGGTTCTTGACCGTCTTCTCGGAGATTTCGAGGCTGCGCGCGATGCGGCGGTTCGTCATGCCGCAGGCGACGAGGCGGAGAATTCCGACCTCTCGGGGTGTGAGTTTTCCGGACTGCGGTAAAATCCGGTCGCGCGCGGCCGGTCGCGGCGGAATGTACGCGGGGCGCTGTTCGCCGACACCGGCCCGGACGGCGTAGAGCGCGGCCTGTGTGCGGTCGGTGGCGCCGATTTTCCCGTAGATCGCGGTGAGGTGGTTCTTGACCGTCTTCTCGGAGATTTCGAGGCTGCGGGCGATGAGGCGATTGGTCAATCCGCGTGCGACGAGGGTGAGAACGGTGACCTCGCGAGCGGTCAGGTCGGCGGGCGGCGATTTGCGCACCGGCACCGGGACGGGCGCGAGCACCCCTCCGGGGGCACGCCGCGCACTCGTCGGCTCACTCATGAACACTCCTTCGCTCCGGCGCCGCGGCGAGCGGAATCCACTTCTCGGCGGGGGCCCCGCGCACGGTATGGATATGGGGTGTTGCCATGCACTAACATGCGTGGTGCGTGTGGCGACCACAGCAGTTGTCGATGATCGTACGTAACCCCCGGATACCCGTCAACTGGTGTGGTCACCAAGGACCTCCCGCGCACCGCAGTTGTCACTCGTGCAAGGGACAAGGAGCAGGGCAGATGGCGGACAAGTCACCCAGCGTGCTGGCGGAACGGCTCAACCACCTGTTCGCCACCGTCCACCCCCGTGGTCGCGGTCCGTACAGCAACGGGGAGGTGGCGCAGTTCATCCGCGACCAGGGCGGTGATATCTCCAAGCAGTACATCGCCTACCTGCGCAACGGCGAGCGCGACAATCCGCGGATGCACCATCTGGCGGCGCTGGCCCGTTTCTTCGGTGTCAAGGTGTCGTACTTCTTCGACGACGGGACCGAGCACCAGACCAACGCCGCGCTGGAGGAACTGGCCGCGTTGCGGGACGGTGGTCTGTCACAGCGGGACCTGGGGGCGCTGGAGGACGCGGGAGTCACCCGGCTGGCGATGCGGGCGGTCGGACTTTCGCCCAAGGGGCTGGACTTCGCCGAGGTCGTGCTCGACCGGCTGCGGGAACTGGAAGGGCTTCCTCCGAAAGATTGCGGGCCGGAAGATTCCGGTACCACGGACTCCGGGGACGAAGGCACCGACGGCGGCACCGGCGGCAAAGACACCTGAGCCCCGGATCCGGCGCGTACGGGTCCGGCGCGGACTCCGGCCGGCATTCCGGAAAGGGCGGCGGCGGGCACGCGGACCCGCCCGCGGCGCGCGGATCACGGGGCGCCGCCGCCCGGACCGGGCTTCCGCCCGCCCCCGTCGGACCCGTCGGACCCGTCGGACCCGTCGCCCCCGTCGGACCCGTCGGACCCGTAAGGCCCGTCCGATTCGCCGCTGCCGCTGCCGCTGCCGTTCGCCCGCGCCGTCCCGCCCGTCATGCGCAGCCGTACCGCGCGGGCCTCGTCGGCCAGGCCCAGCTCCTCGTACAGCGCCAGCGCGTCCCGCCACAGGGCCTCGGCCGCCTCGCCGCCCTGCCGGGAGCGCACCAGGTCCGCGATGGCCTCCAGCGCGCGGGCCTCCTCCAGGGGCCGGTGCAGCCGGTGGGCCGCCGACCTGGCCTCCCGGTACGTGGCCAGCGCCTCCTCCTGCTGCCCGCACGCCCGCTGGGAGGCGGCCGTCGCGGCGAGCACCTGCTGGCGCTGGTAGGCGTCGCCGGTGCGCTGGGCGAGGGTGTCGGCGAGCGCCAGGTGCGTACGGGCCTCGGCGTGCCGGCCCAGGGCCTGGTAGGCGAGACCGAGGTTGATGAGCGAGTCCGCCTCGCCGTGCCGGTCGCCGATGGCCTGGTAGGTCTCCAGCGCCAGGCGGAAGTAGTCGAGGGCGCGGGCGGACCGGCCGCCGTCACGGCAGGTGTTGCCGAGGTTGTTGTAGAGGATCGCCAGCTCCTGGCGGCCGCCGACCTGCCGGACCAGCTCCAGCGACCGCTCGTAGTACTCCCGCGCCTTCTCGAACCGCTCGCGCATGCCGTACAGCTCGCCGATGTTGTTCAGCGCCTTGATCTGGCCGCGGACGTTGCCGGTGGCCCGGTGCAGGGCGAGCATGTCGCGGAACTGCCGGGCCGCCTCCTCCAGGCGGCCCAGCTGGGCCAGGGCGATGCCCTGGTGGTTCAGCGCCTCCGCCTCGCCGCTGCGGTTGCCGGCCGTGCGGTGCAGCGGCAGCGCCTCCCGGAAGCGCGCCAGCGCCTCGGCCAGCCGGCCGGACACCAGGTCGGCGATGCCCATCTGCTCCAGCGCCTCGGCGGCCACCCACCGGTCGCCCGCCTCCCGGGCCGCCGCCAGCGCCTCCCGCCCGCAGCGCATCGCGTCGTCGGGGGCACCCCGCGGCCACAGCAGGGCGGCCCGTTCGACCAGGGCCAGCGCCACCGCGGCCCGGTCGCCGCCGGAGCGCAGCGCCGCGAGCGCCGCCGCGTTGAGGTCGACGGCGATGCCCCACATGCCCCAGATGTGGAACGCCTGGTCCAGCACGTGCGGGAAGAGCGCCGCGTGCTCGGGGGAGCGGTCGGCGGCCAGCCGCGCGGCGGCCAGCAGGTTGCCGCGGTTCAGGTCGAACCACGCCATCGCCTCGTCGGCGTCGGCGAACTGCGGCGCGTACCCGCGCGGGTGGGCGACGGGCACCTCGCGGCGCCGCCGCAGGGGGTGGACCAGACGGTCGGCGCGGTCGGCCACCACCAGGTAGTGGTCCAGGACCCGCCGCACGGCGGCCGCGCGGTCGGCCTCGGAGTCGTCGCGCTCGCCGACCCGGACCGCGTAGCCGCGCACCACGTCGTGCAGCCGGTAGCGCTCCTTGACCGGCTCCTCCAGCAGGTGCACGTCCAGCAGCTCGTCGAGGCCGCGGCGCACCTCGGCCGGGTCCGCGTCGGCCAGCACGCACGCGGCCTGGAGCGTGAAGTCGCCGCCGGGGTGCAGGGCCAGGCGGCGCAGCAGGAGCCGGTCGCTCTCGCGCAGCCCGGCGTAGGACAGGTCGAACGCGGTCGCGATGCCCGGCGCGGTGTCGATCTCCTCCAGCGGGTGCGGCGAGCGGGCCAGCTGGTCGGCCAGGTCGTGCACCTCCCACGCGTCCCGGTGCCGGAAGCGGTGCGCGGCCAGCCGGATCGCCAGCGGGAACCGGTTGCACAGGTTCACCACCTTCCGTACGGTCCCCGAGTCGGCCACCCGGCCGCGCCCGGCGACGCGGGTGAACATGTCGGCGGCCTCGGCCGTGTCCGGCACGTCGAGGAAGACCGACCGCGCGCCCTCCAGGTCCGCCAGCCGGTAGCGGCTGGTGACGAACACGCAGCAGGTGGGCGTGCCCGGCAGCAGCGGGCGGATCTGCGCGGCGCTGCGCGCGTCGTCCAGGACCAGCAGCACCGACCGGTGCGCGGTGCGCTCCCGCCACAGCGCCGCCCGTGCGTCCAGGGCCTTGATCTCCTGGAGTTCGTCGGCTCGTACGCCGACCATGCGCAGCAGTATCGCCAGCGCGTCGGCGGGGTCCTTCAGCGGCTGCTCGGCGTGGGCGTGCAGCTCCACGAAGAAGCGGCCGTCGGGGTAGCGGTCGGCCAGCAGGTGGGCCGCGCGGGTCGCCAGGGTCGTCTTGCCCACCCCGCCCAGGCCGTGCACGACCGTCAGCGGCAGCGCGGTGTCGCCCGGCTCCGGCTCGCGCAGCAGCCGGGCCAGCTCGGCTCGGCGGCCGGTGAAGTCGTGCACGTCGCGCGGCAGGTTGCCCTGCGGGGCCGGCCGCGGGCGGGAGCGGTCCCGCGCGGGGGCCGCCAGCGTGGCGTCGCGGTTGAGGATGCGCTGGTGCAGATCCTCCAGCTCAGGGCTGGGGTCGGTGCCCAGCTCCGCGCTGAGCCGCCGCCTGGTCTCCCGGTAGACGGCCAGCGCGTCGCCCTGCCGGCCGCAGCGGTGCAGGGCCACCATCAGGTGCCGGGCGTACGGGTCCGGGTCGGGCTCGTGCGCGACCAGCTCGTACAGCTCGCCGACCAGGTCGGCGTGGCGGCCCAGGTCCAGTTCGAGCCGGATGCGGCCGTCCCGCACCCGGCGCAGGTCCTCGGTGAGCCGCTTGCGGGTGGCCGCCGCCCAGCTGCCGGGGAACTCGGCCAGCGGCTCGGCCCGCCACAGCGCCTCCGCCTGCCGCAGCAGGGCCGCCGCGCGGTGCGGGTCGTCGCCGTCGG
This sequence comes from Streptomyces sp. B1866, assembly GCF_031932565.1. NCBI lineage: Bacteria > Bacillati > Actinomycetota > Actinomycetes > Kitasatosporales > Streptomycetaceae > Streptomyces > Streptomyces sp. B1866. The sequence continues at coordinate 43,061 of NZ_JAVSCF010000015.1, read as the reverse complement.
CCGCGGCCCGCGCCTGGGAGCGCAGCTGCTGGAAGCGGCGGAGGTCGACCGCGCCCGGGTCCACGCGCAGCACGTAGCTGCGGGCGGCGAAGGCCACGTGCGCGCCGTCCCCCACCGCGGCCCGCAGCTGGGAGCGCAGCCGGGAGATATTGCTGTGCAGGGTGGCGGAGCTGGGCTGATCCTGCCCGTCCCACACGCGCCGCATGAGCGTGTCGACGGGCACCGGCGTCCCCTCCGCGCACAGCAGGACGGCCAGCAGGCACCGTACTTTGGGTGAGTCGAGCGGATGCTGGGAACCGCCCGCCCACAGCTCCAGGGGTCCGAGTACTCGGAACTCCACCAGCGTCCCCTTCGCGCCGGTCGTTCCTGATGTCAGATGTGCTGTTCTTCCGTGCCATCACGTCCCGTACGGTGCCGCGCGCGGTCCGTGTTCAATGCAGCCAGTGTTGCCCTCCGCGCGGGGCCGGGCAAGGGACATTGCGGTGCGCCGGGAGCGCGTGGAGCGCCGGGGGCGCGCGCGCTGTCCGGGCGTCGCGCTCCCCGGCGCTGCCCTCCGCGCGCGTCACCGGGGGCCGTCCAGGAGGTTTGCACCTGGAATGATCAGGGGATGTTAAATGTTACGCACCGGTAAGTCTCCCGTCGATGTGCCCTTGCCGGGGAGGGCAGGTTGGGGGTAGGGGGCCGTGGAGGCTGAAGGTTGTCGCACGCCGGCCGACGCGCCCGGTGAGGCCGTGTCCAACGCGATCTCCGGCACGGTCCGCGGCCCCAGCCTCCAGGCCGCCATGATCCACGGCGACGTGTACCTCGGCGCCCCCGCCGCGCCGCGCCCCGTCGCCCCCCGGCAGCTGCCGCCCGCGCCGCGCCACTTCACCGGCCGCGGCGACGACCTGGCCGCGCTGGACGCCCTGCGCCGGCCCGGCCAGCCCGCGATGGCCGTCGTCACCGGACCCGCCGGCGTGGGCAAGACCGCGCTGGCCCTGCGCTGGCTGCACGAGCACAGCGACGACTACCCCGACGGTCAGCTGTACGTCGACCTCGGCGGCCACGACGCCGACGACCCCGTCGCCCCCTCCACCGTCCTGCCGTGGTTCCTGCGCGCCCTCGGCGTGCCGACCGGCGAGGTGCCGGTGGACCTCGCCGAACAGGCCGCGCTCTACCGCACGGTCACCGCCGGCCTGCGCGTCGCCGTGCTGTGCGACAACGCCCTGTCGGCCGCGCAGGTGCGGCCCCTGGCGCCCGCCTCGCCGCGCGGCGTCTGCCTGGTCACCAGCCGCTGGCGGCTGACGTCCCTGCTGCTGGACGGCGCGGACCTGCTGCCGGTCGAACCGCTGGACACCGACGCGGCCGTGGACCTGCTCGGCCGCATCGCGGGCCGGGACCGGATCGCCTCCGAGCGCCGGGCCGCACGGGACCTGGTGACCTCCCTGGGCCGCTTCCCCCTGGCGGTGTGCGTGGGCGCCGCCCTGCTCCTGACCCGCCCGGGCTGGAGCGTCGCCTCCGCCGCGGCCGGGTTCACCGCGCTGCGCTCCGCCGTTCCGGGCGAGGAGGTTTCCATGACCGCCAGTCTCGACCAGTCGTACGCGGCGCTGCCCGCCGACGCCGCCTGCCTGTACCGGCGCCTGGGCCTGCACCCGGGCACCGAGTTCAGCGCGGACCTCGCGCGGGAGGCGGCCCTGACCGAGCCGCCGGTCCAGCGGGTCGGCGACTGCCTGACCGCGCTCACCGAGGCCAACCTCCTCACCGCGCCGGGCCCCGAGCGCCACCGCTTCCACGACCTGATCAGGCGGCACGCGCGGGATCGCGCCGAGGCCGACGAGACCCCGGCGCAGCGCCAGGAGACCGTCCAGCGCATCACCGACCACTACCTGGCCAGCGCCTACGCGGCCGACAAGGTCCTGTACCCGCAGCGGCAGCGGCCCGTGAAGGTGTACGAGTCGATCGCCCGCCACCCCGTCGACTGCCCCACCCCGGCCGCCGCGCTCCAGTGGTTCGACAGCGAGCGGCACAACCTGCTGGCCGTCCAGCGCCTGGCGGCCGACGAGGGCCTGCACGCGCAGAGCTGGCAGCTGGCCGACGCCCTGTGGGGGCTGTTCGTCTTCCTGCGCTACCACCCCGACTGGATCGCCGCCTACGAACTCGGCGTCACCAGCGCCCGCGCGTGCGGCCACCGGCTCGCCGAGGCGCGGCTGCGCACGGGCCTGGGAGTCGCCTTCCGGGACACCGGCCGGTACGACGCGGCGCTGGCCGAGTTCGAGGCGGCGATCGCCCTGCGCCGGGAGATCGGCGACCGGCGCGGCGAGGCGGTCGGCCTGCACAACGTGGCCCTCACCCACCGGGAGCGCGGCGACCTGGACCGGGCCCGGGAGACCCTGCGCGCCGCCCTGGCCCTCCGCGAGGAGGCCGGCGACCGGCGCGGGGTCGCCCGCGAGCACACCACGCTCGGCGAGGTGGCGAGCCTGGCCGGCGACCATCCGGCCGCCGTCGCCCACCTCACCCGCGCCCGCGACGAACTGGCCGGCACCGGCGACCCCTTCGCGGTCCTGGCCGAGCGGCTGCTGGGCGAGGCGCACCTGCGCGCGGGCCACGAGACGGCGGCCGAGGCACACCTGACCGCCGCCCTGGAGCTGTCCGCCGAGACCGGCCAGGGGCTGTTCGAGGAGGCGCGGATCCACGAGACGCTGGGCGAACTGGCCGAGCGCCGCCGGGACCGGGACGCCGCCGCCGACCGCTACGCGCGGGCCGAGGACATCTACACCGGCCTCGCCGCCGCCGCGGACGCCCGCCGCGCCGCCGCCCGGCGCCGCCGCCTCGACCCGGAGCCCGGCGGGTGAGCGCCCGCCCGGCCCGGCGCCCCGGGCGCCGTCCGCGCGGGCTCAGCGCCAGCTGCCGACCCGGGTCCGCACCGGGTAGACCTGGCGCAGCGCGGCCAGCTCCCGGTCGGTGAGGAACCCCTCGGCCGCCGACTCCGCGCCGACCTTCCAGCCGGCGAAGACGGTGGCGGACTCCAGCGCCTCCACCGGTTCGCCCGAGGCGAGCCAGCCGTGCAGGAAGGAGGCGAACAGCGCGTCGCCCGCGCCGTCGGTGCTGCGCACCGGACGGGGCGACACCGCCTCGATCTCCACCAGCCGCCCGTCCCTGAGCCCCATCGCACAGCCCCGCTCGCCGCGCCCGACGGCCGCGATCCGGCAGCCCGGGTAGCGGCGCAGCACGTCGCCGATCCACTGCTGGGGCGTGGAGGTCAGCTGTTCGTGGCTGCGGAACAGCACGTCCGCGCACTCCAGCCAGGGCAGCACCTGCGTGTCGTCGGCGTCGGCCGCCACGTGCAGGTCGGTGGCGACCGGCAGGTTCAGCAGTTCCTTGGCCGTGCGTACGAAGGGCCGGCCGAAGGGGTTGGCGCCGATGACGGCCAGGTCGGCGCCGACGGCCCGTTCGATGAACCGCTCCATCGGATAGTCGGTGGTCCCGCTGGCCGAGGCGGTACGCGCCACCCGCCCGTCCGGCTCGGTCATGATGACCGTCTTGGCGGACTCCCGGGCGGTGACCACCCCCGGCCCCGCGAGCCCGGCGCGGCGGATGGCCGCCCGGATGCTCTCCCCGGCCGGGTCGGCCCCCACCAGCGTGCACAGCCGGGGCTCGTCGCCCAGCCGCAGCAGCGCGCCGGCCACGTTGTACGCGCCTCCCACCACGTCGCACCGCATCCCCGACGAGTGCCGGTAGGCGTTGAACTGGAGCGGGAACCCCTCGACCGGTACGGTCATGCACAGCCGGGTCATTCCCGCGATCACGATACTTGCCACGAGCGTTTCAGCCTTCCCCCGAAGTTCTGGTCTATACCACGGTCCCGGGCGCACTCAGGGTGTCCGGGGACTGGTCGCGGTCCGCGGACGAATGTGGCCCGTTGGTACTTCGAGGATGGGGGAGGCCGCTCGACGGAATCCTTGCAATATCCTTGCGTCCGGCTTTCAGGGCGGGCCCGGCGCGCCACGGCCCGGGCCCGGGCGGTGACTTCGGCCCGTACCGCCGGGCGGGAGAACGGCCCGGGACGGGGCCGCGCGGTGTGCGGCCGCCGCGGCCGCGCGTGACGGAATTATGACCTCCGAAGAAGCGCAGCGGCAGGGATGTGAACGAAATACGGCCCCGCGGCACGCGACGCGGCCCCCGCACCCGCTTTCCGGGTCCCCGTGCTCCGCCGGCTGGGGCACTACGCCTCCGGCAGGACGTACCGCAGGTCGGCCGCGTGGATGAGCGGCTGGGCCGGGAGCGTGCCGGCGTAGAGGGTGACGTCGAAGCGGATGGCGCCCTTGGGGGGCTCCGCCGCCTCGTACCAGTCCTGCACCGCGTCGCCCACCGTGCGGACGAAGTTCCCCTCGCCGGGCTCCCAGTCCTTGTTCGGGTCGAAGTCGTGGGTGGGCACCAGCAGCACCGGCACCAGCGAGTCGAGTGACGTCTCGCCGTCGGCGCTGGTGGCCATCGGGTAGCTGTAGCCCGCGGCGAGCCGGACCGGCAGGCGGTCGTCGGACTGCCACGTGTCCCGGGTCCACAGCAGGTCGTACAGGAAGCCGCCGAGCGCCTTGGCGATCCGCTCGCCCAGGTCCCCGGACGACGTGTCGTTCAGGGTGACCCGGGCCGTGCCGGTGACCGAGCCGACGGCCGGGGCGGCGAAGCTGACGGCCGGGGTGCGGTAGACGAACGCCTGGGCCGTGGGGGTCTCGTCCACCAGGACGCGGTTGCGCACGATCGACATGCCGGCGACGGCGGTCCGGTGGGAGAGCACGTCGGTGCCCCGGAAGCGGAACCACTGCGGCGCGGCGAAACCGGTGACGGGCGGTGCGGGCAGGAGCGGGAGCCGGCCGGCCTTCGGCCAGGTGAACTGGAAGTCGTACGGGCAGGGCTCGGTCGCCGGGATCTCCGGCTCCGCCGGGTAGTCGTAGACGGCCCGGGTCGGGCTCGGCTCCGGTTCCGAGTGCCGTTCGAGCGGTATGTGACGGCCCTGCCAGGTCACGGTTACGTCCGGCCAGAGTTCGGTCGGGTTCGCCGCGGGCTGGAGGGTCTCTCCGTCCACCGCGTCGATGGTCAGGGTGCCCAGCACGGGCTGTGTGCCGGACCCCGTGCCGGGCCTGGGGTCCTTGCGCAGCAGGTAGCGGTAGACGGTGGTCGGCGGCGCCCCGGCGGCCGGCGCGGCGGGGCCGGTGAACGCGTCGGCCACCTGCTTCGCCAGCTGGGCCAGAGCATTGACGGCCGTGGCCGCCACGCCGTTCGGCTTGCCGGGCGGAGTGTGGGCCAGGCCCTCCAGGTCGTCGCGCAGCGCGGGCCACACCGCGGTGAAACGCGCCAGCGCCTCGAATACCGCCCGGGTCCTGCCGTCGCCGCGCGGTGCGGCGAGGTTCGCCGTGGCCGCGTCCTCGGGGTTGAACGAGACCTGGACCAGCGGGGTGTCCTGCGCGGCGTCCTGGTGGGTGAAGCCGCAGGACAGGTCCCAGCACAGGAAGTCCGCGGCCTTGGCGGGCGGAGGCCCGGTCAGGGCGAACGTCTGCGCGGCGCTCTGGGAGACGAGGGTGACCGGCCCGGGGTACGAGCGCAGCGGCACCGGGATGGTCTGCGCCCCCAGGGACGGTGACAGCTCGTCCGCCGGGTTGACGAACGTCAGCCAGCGGGAGCCCCGGTAGGCGTCGTCGGCCGCGACCGGCCCGCGCGCCCCGGCGGGCCCGGCCGCCGGGGGCCTCCTGACCGCCGCGCCGTCGAGCGGCAGCTCCAGCGCACTGATCCGGTAGCTCAGGTCCAGGGCCACCGACTTGCGGTCGGCCGGCGTCTTCACGCTGAAGAGGAAGGAGGCCGTGGTCTCCGCCGAGCCGCCGCCTCCCCCGCCGGCTGCGGCGCCCCCGCCGCCGTCACCCCCGCCGTCACCGCGCAGCGGGACCGACGCCGTCGAGAAGCTGTACGCGCTCGGCGGGCCGTCCTGGTCCCGCCTCCTCCCCTCGTCCTCTTCGTACACCGGCTGGCCGAACAGCCGGGGAGCGGTCGCCGGGTCGGTGTACGGCGAGTCCACCGTCACCGGTACCTGCACCACCGTGGAGACGGCCGAGCCCGCGGACAGCCGGTTCAGCATCACCTGGCGGACGGCCTCGGCCGCGTCCTCCTGGGAACCCCCTTCCGCGCCCTGGTACACGGACGCGGTACGGGCGGCGAGCGCACCCGCGACCGCCCGCTTGGCGGAGGCCACCGCGGTCGCGGCGTCCCGGCTGAGGGCGTACCCGGGCACGGCGTACGGCGGGGAGAGGAACGTGTCGACGGCTTCTGCGAACGCGGCCAGCCAAACCTCCAGATCCACCGACCGGAACGCGCGCTCCGCCGCCGGTCCCACCAGGCCGGAGCCGCTGACGTACGGGGTGACGTCCACCGTGCCGCCGACCAGCGAGGTGGACAGCGGCGGCAGCGCGAAGAACCGGGCCCGCGCGGGGTGGAACTCGTAGCTGATCGCCGGGCCGGCCACGTGGCCGAGGTTGACGGCCCAGACCGTGCGGGCGGTGGAGGGGTGGCCCTCCCCGCCCGGCTCCCCGGTCGCGACGCGCACGCCGGGCAGCGCGTCCTCCACGCTCGTGGCGAACCCCGCCAGCGACAGGCCGCCGCTCGCGCCCGGGGTCTGCTCGGGGGCGACGGGGCACACCGCCCGCGCGACCGCGGGGGAGCCGGCGAAGTCCGGGTCGACCAGGCTCCGGTCCCGGTCGAGGGCAAGGTCCATGGTCAGGGGGAACACAGCGGAGTCGAAGGCCGGGGAGACCGCCACCGGCGGCACGGCGACGGCGGGCGGCACCGGCGCGACCCGGGCGTCCTCACGCACCAGCCCGGCCGTGCCCTTGAACGCGTCCGCCAGCGCGGCCGCGTCGGTCCGTACGCCCTGGGACGCGAAGCGGGTGACCAGCGAGTTCAGGGTCTCACGCGGGCCGGTGGTCACCTGGGCCGAGCCGAGCGTCAGGGCCACGCCGGAAGCCAGCACGCCGAGCACGGCGGCGTTGGCCTCGGCGAGCGCCACCGGGTCGGTGCGGTAGGCGGCCGCGAGACCGGCGAGGGTCCGGGCCGTGTTGTGGCCGTGCGCGCCGCCGGTCATCGGCGGGCAGATCCACAGGCCGCCGCCGGCGAGCAGCCCGGTCTGGTCCCGCACGGCCTCCGCCAGCTGCGCAAGCGTCAGGTCGAGGCTGTGCTGCTGCTCGAAAGCGGCGATCAGCGCGGTGAAGGTGGAGTCCTGTCCGGTCGTCACGGACTTCCCGGAGACGGTGACGGTCCGGCCCGCCTTCAGCAGGCCCGGCAGGTCCGGGTTCAGCCCGGCGATGCCCCCGGGCGCGGCGCCGAACCGCCCGGCGACGCCGCCCAGGGTGTCGTCCGCGGCGGCCCGGTACGCGCAGTACTGCGGGTCGGCCGAGGTGTTGGCGACCGTGCCGGGCACCGGCAGCTCCGCCTTGTCGGCGAGGTAGGTGATCACACCTGGCGCGGTGTTGGCGTCGCCGAGCTGGGCGACGGTGACCTGGTTGGCGGAGGCGAACGTGGCGAGGGTGTCGTCGGCCTTGGGCCCGGTGACCTCGGCGCGGGTGCCCAGCGTCAGCGGCGTGCCGGGGGCGAAGGGGCCGACGGTGGCGGCGTTGAGCCGGGCCAGGTCGGCGAGTCTGCCGCCCGCGTACGCGTTCGCCAGGGAGGTCCACGTGTCGCTCGCCCTGACCACGGCACCGGTCACCTTCAGCGCGGTGCCGGCCGGGAAGAGCCCGGGGACCCAGGCGTTGGCGGGGGCCAGCTCGCGGACCGTGGTGCCCAGTTTCTCCGCGGCCGCGTCGAGGGTGTCGTTCGCGGCGGTGGTGTGCGAGCGGGTCCGGTAGGTGAGCACGACGCCGCTGTTCAGCGTGGTGTCCTTGTTCTGCTCGGCGAGGCCCGGCACGTCGGTCGGGGCGGCCTCGGCGAGCGTGTGCAGGGAGTCGCCCGATCCGGCGCTGATCTGGCGCTGCTGCGTGGCGAGCACGGCGCCGGTGGCGAGCGGGACCCCGGCGTTCAGCTGCGCGAGCTCGGCGGGGGTGAGCCCGCCGGGCCCCTCGGCGGCGATCGAGGTGAGCGTGTCCCCGGTGACCGCGCAGTGGATCCAGGGCACGGTGATCTCGTTGGCGAGGCCGAAGACCTCGGCGTAGAGCCGGTCGGCGTTGGCCGACAGCAGCGCGCCGCCGGTCACGCCGTAGTCGGCCGCCACGGACGCCAGCGTGGTCGTGGTACCCGAGACGGTGACGCGCGCCGCGGCCATGGTTGCCAGGGCCGCCAGGTAGACGTACGCGCCGCGGGCGAAGGCGGCGAAGGCGGGTTTTGCCACCGGGTGGCTGACCGGCTCCCCGGTGCCGGCCCGGCCGTGCGTCCCGGTTTCGACGGCGAGGCTGGTGGCGAGGGAGAAGCCGAGGTCGGGCTGGGCGAGCTGGTGGTGGATACCGGCGTACGCGTCGAGGTCGGCGCGTACGGCGGCGAAGGCGGATGCCGCGTCGGCACCCGGCGCGGGCACGTACCGGGTGCCGTGCATGGACAGCGATACGGAGACGGCCGCGCTGCCGTCCGCGCGGGAGGTCTTGGCCAGCCGGTACGCGGCGGCCAGCGACGGCCAGCTCGCCAGCGGCGTCACCTCGTCGCGGTAGCCGACGGGCACGCGCAGCGGGCTGCCGAGGGCGTCGGTCCGCTGCCGGTTGCCGTGGATGTCCTGGAGGCACAGGGCCAGGCCGGCCTGGCCGAGCTGCCCGCCGTCCAGGGCGATTCCGGCGTACGGACTGTCCGCCGGGCGGGGCAGCGCGGGCGAGGCGCTGCCGTGCCGGACGGTGCCGAACGGCGCGATGTTCAGGGTCTGGTGGTAGGTCCACTCGGTCGGCCGGGTACCGGACAGGTCCCGCTGGGTCAGCCCGTCGGTGCCCTGCTGGGCGCTGTCGGCGGGCGTCGTGGGCAGGCCCTGGCCGCTGGCGAGGAAGCCCGGCCCCTCGGCGGTGGCGAAGCCGACGAGGTGGAACAGGGCGGCGACCGTCTGTTCGGCGTCGAGTTCGGCGAACACGGCGTTGCCGGGGTCGGGGTGGTCGCGGGTGAGGGTGTAGCCGGTGACGCCCTGCCGCACGGTGGCGGCGGGCCGCAGGGTGCCGGTCGCGAGCTGCGTCTGGGCGCCCTCGGCCAGCACCTTCGCCGTGGTGTTGGCCTGGACGAGGGCGGTGAGGTCCACCGACTTCCGCTGCGCGACACCCTCCCAGGTGTCGCCGGGCTGGATGGTGTAGGGCTGCTGGTTCGGCACGGTGAGCTGGGCGCCGGGGCGCAGGACCAGCGGTACGGACGCGTTGGCGGCCGCGAAGGAGGCGGCGTCGAAGGCGGTGTCCCAGCGCTCGTTCACCGCCCGGCTCGCGGACGTCAGCGTGTCGTCGCGGGCGGCGGTGTACGTCGCGGGCTGGACGAACACCGTGGCCGTGGCCGGGTCGAGGGCGTCCGCGACCACCGCGCAGTTGGTGAACGGCAGTACGGGCGCGGTGGGCTTGGACGCCTGCGAGCCGAGTACCGCCACCAGCGTCAGCCGTGCCGTGCCGGTGTCGCCGAAGAGGGAGGCGGGCAGCGGCGCGCCGCCGTTGTCGAGGTTGAGGTAGAAGCCGCCGCTGCGGGTCACGCTGGCCTGCCACAGCAGGGTGAGGAAGTTCGCGGCGTCCGTCAGCGGCGCGGCGTACGTGTCGTCGGCCGCGGCCTCGGCGGCCGAATCCTCCGGGGCCCCCGCCGCGGCGAGGGTCCGGGGGTGCCCCACCGTCGACAGGTTGGCCTTGAACAGGAAGGTCCCGGTGTCGTTCAGCGCGTCCGAGACCAGCCCGGACCGGTTGCCGCCGACCGGGTCGGGGTCGTGCAGCAGGAACAGCTCGGCCGTGTCGCCGCCCCCGTCCCCCGACTCGCCCGACAGGTGGGCGACGAGCTGCTGGAGCAGGGCGGCGCCGCTGTCGTCGGCGCCGCCCATGACGTACGCGGCGGCGGCCGACGGGGTGGGCTGGGCGGCGGCCGGCAGGGCGATCTCCAGGTCGACGGCGGTGGCCCAGGCGTACGCGGCGGCCCGGGTGACCACGACCGGCTGGTCCGGGTCGTGGTGCCGGGCGATGACGGTCTCGAACAGCGCGGGCGGGGCCTGGTCGGCGACCGCGTCCCGCAGGGTGTCCGGGAAGGGCCAGATCACCGGGTTGGCGACGCCTGCCGCCGCGAGGGTGCCCCTGGGGCGGCGGGCGGCCTGCCACTCGATGCGGTGGGGCAGGGCCACGCGTCGCGGGGTCATGGCGTACAGCGGGAGGCGGCCCAGGGCCCGGACGCCGGGTTGCAGAGCGGTCTTGGCGACATCGGCGAGCAGGTCGCGCTGGTCCCCGGTCAGCGGCATGTCCAGCGAGGCGCCGCCGGTGGCGACCCAGGACGCGTTGCTCGTCAGGGAGAGCTGGTAGCCGTCCGGCGGGGAGGCCGCGATGGGGAACTGCTGGCCGGTCAGGTGCGACAGGGGCGTGGTCGCGACGGCGGCGAGCTGGGCCGGGTCGTGCAGGTCGGCGACGGACATGTCCTTGAAGGGGGCCTTGTCCGGGTCGGGCAGCCGCAGCCCGGAGAGCAGGAAGCGGGACACCAGGCCGGAGGCGTTGTTCCACTCCCCGGTGCCGGACAGTCCTGCCACGAGCGTGTCCGTGCCGACGGCGGGTACGTCCAGCACGGTGACGGTCTGCCGCGCGGCGAACAGCCCGTCCGCCTCGGCCGCCCGCGCGGCCAGCTCCGCCAGTGGCAGGTCGAGGACCTCCGCGATGCCCGCCAGGGTGTCGTCGGCCCGCACCGGATAGCGCAGCGGGACGCGCAGCACGGCGTGCGGCGCGAGCAGCGGCGTCTCGGACACGTCCAGCAGGGCGGTGGTGACCAGGTCGAGCGTGGTGAGCAGGAGGCCGGCGAGGCTCCGCGGGGTGTCGCCGGGGGCGATGCGGCGGGTCACCGGCGGCAGGGCCAGCGCGGTGTCCTGGGGCTGCGGCCGGTCGGGATCGGCGACGCTCAGCCCGGTGTTGAGGCCGAGAAGCCGGGCGACGAAGTCGGGCAGCCCGAGGGAGACGGCCAGCTGGGGAATGGCCAGCAGGTAGGCGGCGACCAGGCGCGGGGTGTCGCCGGGGACGCTGGTGTACCGCCGTTCCTCGCCTGGAAGAAGGATCTCGGCGCGCAACTCGGCCGGAAGCGTGATGTCGGTGCCCTCGTCGATCGGCTCGTCGGGGGCGGGCAGGCCGGGGTTGAGCGCGCCGAGCCGGGTGACGAGCGCGTCGAGCCCGGTGAGCGCGTTGAGGGCGCCGGGACCCGCGGCCCGCAGCAGCAGCCGTACGGAGACCAGGTTGAGCGTGTCGCCGGGCCTGGTGGTCCAGCCCAGGCCGGGCACGGACACGGGGGCGTCCACCGCGAGACAGCCGGGGTTGTCGGCGTTGGCTTCGACCAGCGCGGCCGGCGTGTACGCGGCGCCCCGCGGATCGGTGGCGCCCAGCTCCTCGAACGCGCCGGCGATCGAGGCGAACGTCTCTCCGGAGCGGGCCTGGCGTACGACGCCGGGCAGGTCGAGCACCGCGCCCGCCGCGAGCACCTTCCGGTCCTGGTTCGGCGAGACGAGCCGCAGAGGCTCGTCGTTCAGCGTCTCGTCGCCGAGCGCGGTGGCGATGTCGGCGACGCCGGCGGCCGCGTCCCCGGTCGCGTACGGGAAGGCGGCGAGGTGGTCGCCGGCGGCTGTCACCGCGTGGCTGAGCAGCATCTGGAAGTACTGCTGGGCCACGACCTCGGCCACCGAGCGGGTCGCCCGGGTCTCCTCGGCGGCCACGGCCCGGCCGCCGCCGCTGCCCTGGGCGGCCTGGGCCTGGATCAGGGTGAAGTAGGCGTCGACCTTCCCGGCGTAGGTGCCGTCGACCGGCCGGTAGGAGCCGAAGTCGACGTCGAGCGGCTGCTGCTTCTTGTTGTCGGTCAACGTCAGCTCGGGCAGGGCGGGGAAGACGGCGGCTCCCGTCGCCTTCCTGAGGTCGGTGGCCGACGCCAGGTCCACCGTCAGGTTGGTCCTGAGGAACGGAACCAGCCCGCCGTCCCAGTCGAAGGCGCCCGCCTGCGCGTCGTGGGGCAGCCACTGCCGCAGCCGCGCCAACTGGTCGGCGGTGACCCGTACGTTCTCGCCCTCCGTGGCGGCCTTCCCGGTCACGGCGGAGACGCCCCAGCGCAGCATGGCCTCCAGCAGCAGGTCGAAGGGGACGGACGCGTCGCCGTACTCGGGCGCGGTGTACGGAGCGCGGTGCTCGGCGAGAGTGACCGCGCCGGGGTCGACCGCGTTGCGCACGGTGAAGATCATCACCGCGGCCGCCTCCCCCGTGGCGGGCCCCAGGTCGGGCTTGGTGAACATCGGCGTGGCGTGCACGGTGACCGACTTCTTCCCGGTGAAGACCTGCACCGGCTTCCAGGCCAGGTACGGCTCTCCCAGCACCGACGGGGCCGCCGCGCGGGCGGCGGGCGCGGGCGCCGCCGCGGCCACCGGTGCTCCCTCGACCGTCGGCGCCGCCCCGGCCGGCGCCTGGGCCCGGGCCTGCGCCCAGGCGGCCTCCAGCACCGCCGCCTGGGCGGCCTCGGCCCGCGCCCGCCGCACCGCCCGCGCGTGCCCGGCGTGCCGCGGGAAGGCGGACTCCACGGCCCGGTCCCCGCGGGCCTCCAGGGCGGACACGCCGTGCGCGAGCTGCCAGGGGGTCGGGGACGCCTCGCCGATGGTGAAGGACGCGTGGATGGTCGCCCGGAAGCTGAAGTGCACCGTGACGAACACGATCTTCAGGCTGACCTGGACGGACACGCTCGCCGACGCCTCGATGTAGATCGGCTTGTACGACTCGACGACCAGGGCGGCGGTGAGGTAAGCGGTGACGTCGACGCTCGCCTTCACCACGGCGAAGTCGACCGTCGCGAACAGCCTGCCGACCACCGCGATGGTGCCGTGCAGCGAGAAGTACTCGGACTTGGGCGCGGGCTGCGTCGGGTTGAACCAGGCGAGGACGCCCTCCACGATGCCCGTCACGGTCACCGACAGGCCGCCGGCGAGGATGCCCTCCTGGATCGTCTTGCCCACGCCGACGGACAGCCCGACGCCGAATTCGATGACCGGGGCCCAGCCGCCGTTGCTGATCCGCGGCACGCGGGAGGAGGTGGCGCCGTCCAGCACCGCCAGGTAGAAGCCGCCGTAGCCGATGAACGGGAAGACCTGGAGGCAGAAGGAGTCGGTGAAGTCCAGGCCGCGGGGGAAACCGAGGTCGATGCGGAAGTCGCCGTTGGTGTAGATGTCGAGGACGGCGACCGGGAGGGTCAGCGACACCGCGCCGAACTCCAGGGTGCGCATGGCGTCCGGGAGTTTCAGCTCGGTGTGGTAGACGCCGAGCTTTTCGCTGATCTTGCGGTAGAGGATCTCGAACTTCAGCCCGGCGAAGACCCGCGCCTTCTCGCCCGACAGGCCCACCAGGACGCCGTACAGGTTCGGGTCGTTGAATATGGCGCTGATGGCGACGGTGTCCATCACGCTGAACTGCGCGCCGATCAGCCAGCCGGCCGACTCGTCGAAGCGCAGCCCTGTTCCGTCGAGTGGCGGCCTGGCGCCCGGCTGCACGGGGGTGGCGTGCTCGCGCAGGGCCTTCATCACGCCTTCGATGGTGGAAGGGGCTGAGCTGAGCGCGATGTGCTGGCCCAGCCCCGTGTACGAGATGTCCAGCAGCCCGCCGCCCTTGCCGGGCACGGCGGGCGGGGAGCCGTTGACGGCGTCCCAGCCCAGGGCGGGCCGATCGGATCCGCTGCCGTATTTCACGCCGAGGAAGGTGGCGTCGAGGGCGAACCGCACAGTGCTGCGGAGGGCGCCCTTGGCGGGCCTGGTGCGGGTGTAGACGAGGGAAATGCCGCTGATGCTGACGAATCCGAGGTCGATGGCGGTCTGGTAGTCCAGTGTGACCTTCTGCGTGCCGCCGCCGACGGAGAACTTCAGGACGAGGGCGTCGAGGTCGATGGCGAGCAGCTTGTCCCAGGGAGCGGGGAGGCCGATGTCGTGGGTGGGGTCGACCAGGTGCACGAGGTCGTTCAGCAGGTCGCCGAGCCTGGTGTCGACGAGGCGGGCCTGGAATTCGACGGTCCTGCCGTACTGGGCGTCGACGGCGAAGTCCAGGCCGAGGACGGTGACAATGCCGTTGAGCGAGCCGGAGACGGCCTTTTCCTTCTTGCCCTTGTCGCTCCTGTCGGCGGTCAGGCTCAGCCGGGTGTCCCGCAGTCCGAGCAGCTTCGTGCCGAAGAGGCTCAGTTCGGCGTCGGCGAGGCAGGAGAGGGTGAAGACCTTGTTCGGGATGTCGACGGTGACCGCGAGGTCGGAGAACGCGAAGCCGGCGAGGTGCTCAGGCGGCGGCGGGAGCTGGACGCCGAAGAAGGAGTTCAGCTTGTCGACGGCGTCCTTGAGTGTGAGGGAGACGGTGCCGCGGTAGCGGCCGGTGAGCAGGAGACCGGGCAGGGCCACCTCGATGTCGAAGAGGAACTTCGGGTCGTCGAAGAGCTGGAGTTCGGCCGCGACGGTGGCGCTCTGGGCAGTGCCCTTGGCGAGGCGGACGATGTTCCAGTCCACCGTGAACCGTTTGACCTGGAGTTCGTCACCGACGATTTTCCACGGCTGGCCGATGCCGGCGGTGAGACCGAAGGACGTGGGGCTCAGCTGACGCAGGCCCACGTCGACCAGGAGCCGCTCCAGGCCGAAGGAGGTGACCAGGCCCTTGAGCTCGCTCGCGGCCGGGTTGGCGAAGAAGGCGTCCCATTTCTCACCGCCCACGAGTTCGCCGAGTTTGTCGACGCTGGTGACCACCCCGTCGGACGGCTCCACGACGAAGGTCATCGTGGGCAGGTCCTTGCGGAGGGGGAGTTGGACGGTGACGGTCTCGGACACGGGCTTGCCCTCGTGGTCCTTCACCGAAACGGTGGCGGCGGCGTAGACGGCGGCCATGCCGTACCAGTGCTCGTCCGCACCCTGCCGGCGGTCGAGCCGCAGGCCCAGCCAGAGCCCGTCCATCGTGATGCCGCCGAGCTTTCTCGGCGTGCCCAGCGGGACGTGCAGGTCGAAGACGGTGCCCCCGTGGTTCTGCCGGATCGCCCCGGTCAGGGCGTAGGTCGGCTGCGGGCTGGGCAGCAGCTTCGCCACGGCGTCCAGCGGGCCGGTGAGGCCCACGGCCGCTCGGAGGCTCAGACCTTCGGGGTCCTTCTGCTCGGTGGCGTACGTCGAGAAGGTCAGCTTGGGGGTGGCGAGCGGCACCGTGCGGAAAAGGTACGCCTCCGGGCCGAAACTGGTGTCCAGCGTCCACCCGACGGCGGCGCCGCCCTGGTGGCAGGGGTCGACGGCGAGCACGACGTCGACACGGTCCACGCCCTTCACGGAGCGGCGGACGAAGGTGACGGTGCAGTCGCGGCCGAGCAGCGAGAAGAAGGTGTCCGCCGCGCCCGGCGGCTGCGATCCGTTGAGCGTGAACCCGGTGTCGGGCGGGTCGGACGGGATCGTGGCGGGGTCCACGGTCATCAACAGACCGTCGCGCAGCAGGGACTTCAGGATCAGCGCGTCCACCTCGGTGCGGCCGAGCAGCGCGTCGTTCACGGTGATCCGGTGCGGGTCGGAGGAGGCCTGGGCCTTGAGCTGCTGGGCGATCTGCCGCATGGTCGGCGCCGTCATGAGTCCACCTCGCGCGGGTTCAGGGAATGTCGATCACGATGGGCAGGTGGTCGCTGACGCCAGGGTTGGGCCCGATGGAACCGTAATTGCGCCCGTTTTGAAATTCGTCTTTCTGCTCGTCAGGGTCCGGAAAAAGTTCCTCCAGTGTGGCGATGTCCTGGAACATTGCCGTCGGATATCCGGGGATACCCCTTACGCGATCCACCACGCGCGGCCGGAAATCACCCGGGGGAGTTCTCCCCGGCGCATACCGCACATACGCATTATCCAGGTAGCCGGGCATTAGTTGCTCGCGTTTGCGCTTGCCTCCCGGGCCCTTCCCGCCGCTCAGGCTCATTTGATAGCGATAAAGCTTGCCCGCCCCTGTCCACGATTCGCAGCAGAGCCCTTGCGCCAGGGTGGCGTTATCGACTGTTTCGACCATTGTGGGATTCTCCCGGTAGTCGGGCACCTGTCTGAAGCCCTTGAAGGAACACCCCTCTTCGTGCAGCGACAGATTCTTCTTGGTGGTAGAGAAGTTGACGTCGCCGGCAAGGACTGCCACGTCCGCCCCCTTGAGGTCCACAAACTCGCTGTGTCCGAGCGCCCTGCCCAGTTCTCGCTGAGTCGGCTCACCGTCGCCAGGTGTCAGATGTACTGAAAAGAGACGCAGAGTGCGATCCGCCTTGCGATCGTGGAAGTACGTAGCGTGCATGCCGCGCCTACTCTGCAGAAAATCCCCTTCTGCGTTCAGCGAGACGACCCTCGGAGCGTACTGGATCGCATCAGGAAGCGCGCCCTGCCAATCCTGAGGGTACGGGTACTGATGCTGTGGAGGAAAATCGACCGAGGCCTTGTTTTCGCCCTTGAAGTAGTTCGGCCCGACAAATTTGACCCTGTCATTACGGAAGAAGACCGCAATGCCTTCCGAGTAAGTACTGCCCTGTGCGTTGTTCAACAGCACCGGCGGAACGACGCACCAGTTGTCGTTCACTTCTCTCAATTTTCCGAGGAGATCGAGAACTCCCGTCTTCCCCCCTCCGGTGATGAGCCAGCCCTCGTCTCTGTTGCGATCGGTCTGGACCTCGATCAGGGAGAATATGTCGACGCCGCTTCCCTGGTCGACCGCACACACGGTATCGACTATATATGCCGAACTTCCATTCCATACCCGATACAGTGTTTCCGTGCTGAAACGCTGGATATTCCAGGCCATCAGTCGAATCATCGTCTTCTCCTCATTGGATCGTCGACCGGAGAGCCGATACCGTGTTGATCACGTCACACCCGAAGTCACGCCCCGGCAGACAGCGCCTTCTGCCCGGACGTCCCGTCCGGCTTCGCGTACGCCGCGTACCAGCCCAGGCTCGTCCCGCCGCTCTCCGACCCCGGGTCGCCGAAGAGCACGAAGTCGACCTGCCCGGTCGGTGGGAACGTGATCACGAAGAACCGCAGCCCGATCCCGTACAGCACCAGCACGTATTCCTTCTCGCCCAGCCGGAGGATCTCCAGCGTCTTGAACGTGATGTCGAAAAGGCCCTGGACGCTGATCGCCCGCTTGGACCCACTCGCTCCCGGCAGTCGCAGCCCGGTGAAGACGCTGTACGCCGCGCCCCCGGTCGGCGACCACGCGACCGTCAACGTCGCCGTGAACCCGGCCGCGGCGGCGAGCGCGCCCGGGGTGCCGAGGTCGAGGTCGAAGTCCAGCGAGTACCAGGGGTATTCGAGCGCGGACTGGCTCAACGGAGTTTGCACGCCCAGGAATCCCTCCCCGGTCGGCGTCGCGCCCTCCTTCGCCTGCGTGAAGGTCGGGAGGGCGAGCGGCAGGTGGCGGTAGGGGCTGGACTCGCGGGCGGTGCTGGCGGCGCGGTCGAACGACAGGTGGGCCGCGTCGAAGGAGAACACCGGGTCCGGCCGCGCGGCCTGCGGGTCGAACGTCATCCCGACCGTCAGGCCCCCGAAGGCGAGACCGTCCGGTGCCTTCGCGTCCGGCTCGCGGCCGAAGGAGAAGGCGTCGAAGCCGTCCAGTGCGGCGAAGTCCAGCAGTCCCCAGAACAGGAAGCGCGCCTCGGTGCGCCCCGCCGCGTTCTTCGGGGTCACGGTCACGAACTGGCCCCGGGCGAGCCGCACCGCGGTGAGCACCTTGCCGGCCATGGTGAAAACCGACGGCTCACCGGATCTGGTCTGGAAGGAATACGACTCCTCCACCCCGCTGCCCGTCGCGTGCCGGTCGCAGGTGCCGTACAGGTGGACGACGTTGTCGGTCGTGCCCTGGAGGGTGGCGGACTCGCCGAACAGCGCGTTCACCTGGAAGTCGAGGGTGCTGGAGAAGGACGCCACATCGGAGTGCCGGAACAGCACCCGCAGTTGGGCGACCTGGAACCGGTAGTCGGGCCGACCGGGCGGCAGGCCGGCCTGTGCCGTGTAGTCGACCAGCCCGAACATGTCGGACGGCTCGACCGAGATGTCGCCCTCCGCCGGTACGTTGATCTTCGCGGCGGTGATGCCGAGGTGGTGCGCGCGGAACCGGGACGCGTCGATACCGGCGGCGAGCCCGGCGAGCTGGGGCGGCAGGCGGTCCAGGGGCGCCTTGGCGCCGAAGGCCAGGATTCCGTTCCAGTGCGGGGTGCTGACCGCCGTCCACAGGTCGGCGTAGTCCGGGTCGGCCTTCTGCTTCTCGACCCCCTCCAGAATGTCCTGGAGGGTCTTCCTCGCGGTGCCCGGACTGGCGTTGAACGCCTCCGGTGACGCCCACAGCGACGTGTCCCGGACCAGCTCGGTCATGGGCTTGTCGGTGAACTTCAGGATCAGGACGGTGCCGTTGCTCTGCCAGGTCCCCGGGCTGAGGTCGAGGGTCCAGCGGTTCACCGGGTCCGCGCCGAGCAGCACGCGCGCGTCGTCGTCGGCCAGGTAGGGGCGGAGGGCCTGCCCGTCGGTGGCCACCAGGAACATCTTGTTGGACTGGAAGGCCGCCAGCAGCTTGTCCGTCAGCGTATGGAACGCCAGTTGCGGGCCCGCCCCGCCGCTGTCCCCTCGCATCTGCCCGAGCACCACCCGCTCCCATGTGCCGCCGCCCAGGCCCTTGGCCAGCAACCCCTGCGGGGTGGTGCTGTACGCGCTGGCCCCGGTGGCGATGTCCTCCGGACGCGCGCCGCGCTCCCAGCCCGGCGCGCTGCCTTCCCAGGCCGCCGAGGGCGGGACGTCCAGCAGCAGCCGCCGCCGGGCCGGGCTGACGACCTGCGACTCCAGCTGGCCCTGCCCGGCCACCGGGCCGCCGCCGCCCAGCCCGGCGTACGGCAGCAGCGGCATCGGCGGCGCCTGGCGGACCTGCGACGAGCCCCGCGCGGGCAGCGTCGCCGCGAGCACCGGGACCGGTCCCAGGGTGGTCACGCCGTCCCCGGCCCCGGCGGTGTCCGTGCGCGGGCGGTTGTACAGGACGGACTGGTCGGGCTGCGCGTAGTAGCCCAGTGCGTCGGTCGCCGACACGCTTCCGTACGCGGTGGTGGGCGGCTCCCGGGGGACCAGGCTTGTCGCGTTCGGCGGCTTGCCGGGCAGGAAGCCGGTGGCGTAGGCGGGTTGTCCGGGGGCGAAGGTCAGCACCGGGTCGTGGCCGGACAGCGCCACGTACTCCACGCCCGACAGGCCGCACATCAGGTCGGCGCCGGATCGCTTCGTCGTCAGGGCGAAGTCGCCGGCGGGCACGAAGCACAGCGGGTCGCGGGGCGTGGGAGTGCTCGTCTCCCGGCGCACGGCCGCCACCAGCGCGGCGAAGCGGTACGGGGCCGTCGCGCCGCCCAGCGGCTCCAGTGTGACGGGGTGGCCGAGCGTGGTCCGGTAGTACGAGGCGAGTGCGGCGGGCGCGGGACCGGTCTGCCCGGCGTCCGACGGGTCGAAGGCGAGGTAGCTGCGGTCGGCGTCGAGCGGGGCGAGCGGGTTGAGCTGGGCGTAGACGGTGATGTCCTTGACCTGCGCGGAGCCGGGGAACGCGAAGACCGGGTAGCGGTACGAGGCCAGGTCGAAGCCGGCGTCCTCGGCCCCGTCGCCCGCCGCCTGGTCACCGCCGGTGCCCTCCGGGTCGGCGTAGTAGTAGCGCAGCCCGGCGTCCAGCGCGGTGAGGTCCGCCTCGGTCAGCGTGAGCGCGAACCGCAGGCACCCCGCCGGGGTACCCCACAGCGGCACGGACAGCGAGGCGCCGCCGGTGCCCACCGGGGTGCCGCCCCATCCGGCCGTGACCCGGACCCGCTGCCCGGACAGCGGGGTGAAGGTGAACGACGCGCTGTCCGCCCCCGGCTCGACGGTGCTGCGCGCGGGCAGCACGACGGACACGCTGCCGAGGCGGTGCACCGCCTGACGGGAGGTCAGGGCGTGCTGCCCTGAGCGGCGCACGGCGATCCGGGTGCCCGACAGCAGGGCGCCCTCGCGGAACGGCGCGAGCCACAGGAATCGGGTGCCCGCCGCTGCCGGGTCGCTCAGGTAGGCCCACGCCGCCTGGGCGAACCGCTGGTCGCGCCCGGCCGGAAGCGGATCGGCGAAGACGACGTACACGCCGGGTGCCTGCCACGACTCGTCGAAACCGTACCGCTCCGGTGGGTTCGCCGTCTCCTTCGGCAGCAGGTACAGAATCCTGCGGGATTCGGTCCCGGCGTCGTCGCGGGCGGTGAAAAGCAGCGGTTCGTCGCTGGTCTGAGCAAAGTACATGCCGGTGTTCCGCTCATTCGGCTTCCGGGGATCATCCGGGCTGGCTGATGTTCACCTGGTCGCCGGCGACCAGCGGCAGGTCGTACATTTCGGCGGGGAGGGCGGGAAGCTTCGTACCTTCGTACCAGGCGCTGAAGGAGATCTGCGGGAAATCCCAGGTCGGCAGTCGCCGGAAAACCGAGACCAGATTCGAGTTGCTGGCCAGCGGGACCTCGGCGAACCGCTTGACGATGTCGGCGACCGTGGTTCCGAGCGGCACGTACTCGTAGGAGTGGAGGCCCTTGTTCGGCTGGCTGACCCATACCGCGATCTCCGGGACCGGCACCGCCCGGCCGAGGACCAGGTAATAGAGGGTGGGCCGGTCCGCGCCGTCGCCCGCCGGCTTCGGATACGCCTCGGTGGCCTCCTTCATCAGCTTTCGGGTATCCGCCGCGACGATTCCCGCGTTGTCGTCCAGCCCGGTGCTGCCCGGCTGGCACGGATTCTGCATCGTCGTCGGGTAGAAGAGCCGCCAGTGGCTCCGGGCCGCTCCCCGCGGGTGCAGGTCGACCATTCCGCCGACCAGTCGGGCCGGTCCGTCGCCGCTTGCGACGTCCGGGGTGTCGACCGCTCCGAGGAAGGGGTCGAAGGTCGCCGCGCGCGGCCCGTCCTCGGTCGGCACCGACCCGATCAGGACCGATGTCCGGGACGCGGGGACATAGGCGTTGAGCGGCCTGGCAGGCCCGAGATACTGACTGACGCTCGTATCCAGGCGCAGCCGCATGCCCGGCAGCAGGTCGGCGTAGACCTTGGCCTCGCCCTCGCGGCGGCCCGTGGACAGCGCGTAGTGATACCGCAGGACCTCGTCCGCCCGGAGCGGGAGCGTGCTGGTGACGGCCCGGGCGACGCGCCTGGTCGCGCCGTCGACGAGCACGCCCTTGCGCTCGCATTCGGATTCGATCCAGATCAGCAGATCCGTAAAGTTTTCGGCCAACTGGGCGCGGGCACCAGGCCCGCACTTCCACGCGTTTCCGTTCTTGATGTCGACTTTCACCGACACCTTCTCCCGGAATGACCCGGAATCGTTGTCCAGAACCAAGGAGAACGCGAAATCGCTTTTGTCGTCGTACTGGTAATCTGGATACTCTTCGCCGCCGAGGTAGAGCAGGCCAACCTTCACGGACAGGGCTTTGGGGTCGGTGGCACCCGGAGGCAGGAGGAACGGTGCACCGGCTTTTTCGCCGTCTGTCCCCTTGAAGTCCGGCCGCAGTTCCCAGTTGACCATGGTGACTCCCTTCGGCGCTTTCCGGTATGTGCAGCGGCTTCGGGAGCGGGTTGCGCACCGTCCTCCTGCCTTACCGATGACGCGCCTCACACTCCCACGGCCGCCAACTGGGGCACGGGCCGGAAGATCTCGGTCTTCCCGTCCTTGCTCACCAGCGTGACCTGGTCCTCGAAGAGGTAGAGCTGGAGGTCCTGGCCGATCGGATGATCGCTCTGGTAAATCGTGACCGGGAAGGGCACCGGGTTTCCGTCGTCATACGAGACGGCCAGGGTGTTGTACGTTCCGAACTCGTTGGTGCCCGAATGATCCGCCGGGTTCCGCTTGACCGGTTTCACCTCCGCCTTGTATTCATTCTCCACTTTGATGCCGTTCAGAGGGCTCATGATGGCCTTGTTATTGAGGACCATCGTGACCTGGTAAGGAGTGGCGTTGAATATATACACCTTGCCGGCATTCGCGAGTTCTTCGGGCATGGCTGGGCTCCTTGCGGGAAATGACCTCGGAGTCGGCCTTGTCGCTGGCAGCGGTGACGCTGATGACGGCGGGCCACCGCACGCCGCGGGCCGCTGGACGCATGATTCGTCCCAATTCGACCCTAACTGCCTCCTTTGTGCCGTGCTAGTCGACCAAGAAGCCCCCGCAGCCCGCTCACCGGCAACCCGCCCCGGCGCCTCGGGCTCCGGTCCCGGCGACGCCCGGTCGGCGGCGGTCGCCGCTCACCAGTGCGGCGCCGTGAAGTCCGCCGGCGCTGTCCGCGGCGTGTGCGTACGGCCCGTCAGGCTCCGTCGGCCGACGGGACGTCTCCTGGGCGACGCGCGCGCCGCGATCACCCTCGGCCCGGATCGACGCCCGCCTCACCGGTGCGCCACGAGTCCACCCTCGCGCCGGCCGCTTCCCATGACTTCGCCCCGTCGACCAGATGATCGACGGGGCGAAGAGGGCGTAGGGCCCGGATTCAACCAACGGCGTCCCGCTTCCGGGTGGCGGGGCCGTCGCGCGTGACCGGCCGCGGGCTGCCGCTCGCCGTGCCGCGCCGTGCGGTCGCCGCGGGTCAGATCATGAACCTCGCGATCAGCTCCATGACCTCGGGCGCGGTGGGCGTGGCGGCGTAGGCGAACGGGCTCAGGGCGTATGACACTTTAACGATTCTCCAGGCACAGGTGTCACATCGGGAATGTGGGTGCTCATCAAGATCACCTGCCCCGAACGCTACCAGAGGTTTCACCCGTTCGGGCGAGCTGGTGGTCGGGCGTGCGAAAACCGGTGCACCGCGCCGATTCCTTCGCCGAAACGTCGGATATAACCCTTTTACTTTGGGTAACACCCATAACTCGCGAGGTGGTTGAGTCATCAATGACGAATTCCTGGCGCCCTTCCCCCGGCCGCCGTACAGCCCCGCGCGGGCCGCCGTCCGCGCGGGGCTTCCGACGGCCGTCGGCGGGGGCTCGTACCCCGGCCGTCCGGACTCGTGAGCGAAACGATTCAGACGAGTCTTCGGGCGGGGCCACCGATACGGGTGCCTTCCGGCCGAATCGGCTGCGCCCGGACGGACGCACGGGCATCCTGGCGCCATGGTGCAGGAGGGTGACGACGTACCGGCCTACCGGACGATCAAGGTGACGGCCCTGGAGTCGCCGGTCGCGGCGCTCGCGGACGTCGAGGCGTGGCGCGCGCGGGAGGCCTACCCGCGCACCTGGTTCGCGGGCGGGCCCTGCTTCGGGACGGCGCGGGAGCGGGAGGAGGGCGGCTGGGAGCTGCTGCCGTACTTCTCCTCGCTCACCCCCCAGCAGGCCCGCGACAACCTGGACCCCTACTTCCGCGGCCTGGCGCAGAAGGCCCGCGAGTCGGGCGACGAGTCCGGCGCCGCGGAGTGCGAGCGGGCCGCGGAGCAGATCGACTGGGAGCCGGTGAACGAGCTGACCGTCCTGGGCGCCCGGTACCGGGTGGTGCGCGCGGAGCCGTACGTCCGGATGGGCCCCGACGGGCCCGAGCCGCCGCGCAGCACCGACCCCGACCCGGCGCGGCCCGGCGGGGCGCAGCGGGTCCCCGAGCCGGCGGCGGGCTTCGTCATCGACCCGTTCACCGCCACGGGCATGTCCGAGGGCATCCTGCGGCTCGAACTGCTCGGCGGCGTGCGGAAGCGGGGCACGGTGCCGCCCGAGGTCTACGAGGACGCACTGCGCGCGGCGGACACCCACCCGGGCGGCGTGCTGCTGCCCGCCACATTCATGACGGCCGAGAAGAAGTCCGGCGCCTGGCGCCCGTACTCCACGGCCATCGCCACCACCCCGCAGGCCGCCCGCGACGCGCTGACGCTGTACCTGCGGGTCCTCGCGCCGTGCTGGCTCCGGCTCGGCCCCGAGGAGCGCGCGGCGTACGTGCGCGCGGCCGACCGGCTGGACGAGGAGCGCGGGCACGAGGTGGCGGTGGCGGGCCGGTACTTCCGGGTGGCGCGGGTCGAGCGCCTGGTGCGCATCGGACCGGACGGCCCCGAGGGCCCCCGCCCGTCCGACCACGACCCCACGCCGCCCTTCAAGCGGCTGGGCCTGCCGGAGAGCGAGCGGGGCCTGGTGCGCGTCGGCGACGATGACGACGACGATCCCGAGGGGCTGTGCGAGGACGACGCGGAGGAGAGCGAGGAGAGCAAGGAGCTGACCCGGCTGCTGCTGGCGGAGGTGCGCCGCCGCCAGGCCATGGACCCGTGACCGCGCCGGTGCCGCGCGTCCCGTGACCGCCTCCGGGACCGTGTCGGGGCCGCGGCGCGGTCCGGGGACGGGGGCGGCCGCGTCCCGGCCGGGGGGTACGGCCCCGTGCCGACCGGGGGCTACGGGCACGCGCGCGCGGGACGCGGGGTACGGACCCCGGGCCGGCCGGGGTACGGCTCCGGGCACGTATGAGGCGGGCGCGCGCTCCGGCGCGTACGCCGCCGGTCGCCCCCGGGCGCACCCGTCCCGCCCCGCCGGGCCCGGTCGCGGCGCCGTGCGGTCAGCGCAGTTCCACCGGCAGGCGGGCCAGTCCGCGCAGGACCAGGTTGTCCTTCCACGCGGGCTCCCCGGCCAGCCGCAGCCCAGGGGCGCGCGCGACCAGCTCGCGCAGCGCGATCCGGCCCTCAAGACGGGCCAGCGGCGCGCCGAGGCAGAAGTGCACGCCGTGGCCGAAGGCCAGGTGGCGGCTGGGCTCGCGGCGGATGTCGAGCCGTTCGGGGTCGTCGTGGGCGGCCGGGTCGCGGCCCGCGGCGCCGATGACCACCAGGGCGTACGCGCCCTTCGGCACGGGCACGCCGCCGACCTCCGCGTCCTTCAGCGCCGTGCGCGTGGTGAACTGCACGGGCGAGTCGTACCGCAGCAGCTCCTCCACGGCCCGCTCGGCCAGGTCCGGCTCGGCGCGCAGCAGGTCGAGCTGCGCGGGGTCGCGCAGCAGGGCCAGGGTGCCGTTGCCGATCAGGTTGACCGTCGTCTCGTGGCCGGCGATCAACAGCAGGGTGCAGGTGGTGAGAAGTTCCAGCTCGGTGAGCGTGTCGCCCTGGTCGTGCACGCTGACCAGCGCCGACAGCAGGTCCTCGCCCGGCTCCCGGCGGCGCCGCGCGGCCAGTTCGCGGAAGTACTCGGCGAACTCGCCGCGGGCGCGCAGCTGCTGGTCGCGCAGGCCCGCCGGCAGCAGGAAGTCGGGGTCGAGGCCGCGGGCCATGGCGTGCGACCAGCCCGTGAAGCGGTCCCGGTCGGCCAGCGGCACGTCGAGCAGTTCGCTGATGACGATCACGGGCAGGGGTGAGGCGAGCGCGTCGATCAGGTCCACCGGCCCGCCTCGCGCCAGCGCGGCGTCGAGCAGTTCGGCGGTGACCTGCTCGACGCGCGGCGCGAGCCGGGCGACCATGCGCGGGGTGAACGCCTTGGACACCAGGCCCCGCAGCCGGGTGTGGTCGGGCGGGTTCAGGCCGAGGAACGACCGCACCGGCCGGCCGTCGTCGCCGACCAGCGGGTCGCGCCGCACCGCGGACGCCTCGCGCAGCGGGCCGGTCTGGTCCGGCTCGGTGTGCCCGAACCGCGGGTCGCGCAGCACCGCCGCGCAGTCCTCGTGCCGGGTGAGCACGAAAAGCCCCTTCTGAGGCTGTGATATCGGCTCGCTCGCGCGCCACTCGCGGTAGACGGGATACGGGTCCGCCCGGTGGCGCACGTCGAACAGCGTGGCCAGGGCGGGCCGCCCGGCGGAAGCGGGAGCGGGGCTGGGCGTGGGGGAAGCGGTCTCGGTCACCGCGCGGCCTCCTGTCGGGTGGGCCTCCGCCCGGCCGCGGCCGCCGTCGTCGTACGCGCGGGAGAGCGGCCGAGCGGAGACAGGGCACGACCGCCTCGAACGCTACCCGCGGTACGGCCGGAGGTCTCCTCACCGGTCGGCGAAGCGCCGCCGGGGCGGCAGTCAGTGGCGTGAGCAACGGAACACCGGCCCGGCCCGGGTCCGCGCCGCATCGCCGTCGCCCCCGCCGACCAACCGCCGCCGGAACTCTGGCGTCGCCGTCGCGATGGCAACACAGTGGACCGTAAATCACCCAGAAGAGTGAATGCGGGCGCTGTCTGTGACGGGTCCCGGCTCGGGCGTGCAGGCTCTCTCCCCACCAGATCCGGCAGACGGGCACGAAAGGGAGATCACGATGTGCCGACACGACGACGACAGAGACGGACGGGAACCGCACTTTCCCTACGGCGACGGCGCCGATGACGCCCTCCTCGCCATCCTGTCCACGGCGGTGCCGGAGGACCGCCGGGCCAGGGACCGCGCCGCCCGCGGCGTGCCTCCGCCGGTCGTCCTGCTCGCTCCGGGCGAGGACGGCCAGGCGCGTGCCCGGCAGGTGGCACGCTGGCTTCACGCATGCCTGCACAACAGGTCGGAGCCGGGACAGCCGTCGCCCGCGCTGCTTCCCCACGCCCTGATCACCGCCCAGGCCGCGGGGGACGGGACCGCGCAGGCAGGCCGTCCGCTCACCCCGTCGGCCGTGGCGGACTGGGAGGCGGGCACGGACCGCGGGACGGTCGGCCCGCTGCCGCTGCCGGACTACCGGCTGCTGAGCGACGTCGCGGACTGGGTGCGAACGAACTCCGCGGCCCGGCCCTCCTTACGCGAGCACTGCTACGCGCAGCTGTGCAAGCGCTCGCCCGTGCACCGGGCCCTGGAGTGGCTGGGCGGCGCCGGCGGCGGGGACGGGCTCCCGGCCGTCTGGCACGTCATCGTGCGCCCGTTCCTGGTGTTCCTGCCGAGGTGGTGGTGGAGCCTGCGGCGCACGCACCGCCTGGTGCGGCGGCGGCGCCGCGGCTGGTATGCGGCGGTCCGAGCCCTGCCGCGGTCCGCCGACTTCTTCGCCGACGCGGCCAACATCGGCCCGGACGAACTCGACGGGCTCCTGCTGCGCGCCCTGTTCGCGGACCTGAACCGGGCCACCCGGCCCAGCCGCGTCTCACCCTGGCGGCGCCGGCGGGCCACCCGGTACGTCGTCCTGCTCGAACTGCCGCCCGGCCCGCCCGGGCAGCGGCCCGCCGCCCCGGCGGCCCGGTTCCTGGCCGACTGGACCGCCGCCCTGAAGGCGGTGCCCTGCACCGCCGTGACGCTGGTGGCGGTGGCGGGCCCCGGGAGCGCCCCGCCCGGCGCGTACCGCCCGCTCGCCGACGCGGCGCCGGACATCGGCGCCGTCGACTTCCGGGACACGCTCCAGCCGGTCCTGGCCCGGCTGCCCGAGGAGGCCGGCGCCTGGTCCCCGCCCAGGCCCCCCAGGCGGGTGCAGCCCGGCACCTGGCGGATACCCGTGCGGTGGGTCGCCGCCTTCGAGTCCGTGGCGCTGATCGCCGCGCTCACCGTCGGCGGCTGGCTGGCGGCCGGTGTGTTCCCCGATCCCGAACCCGACGACTGCCTCGGCGGCCTGGCCGCCGCCCCGTCCGGCACGCAGGGCCCGTCGGACACCCGACCGGGCACCGCCTCGCCGGCACCCGGCACGGTGCGCGCGCGGTACACGGAGGCCGAGGACCGTATCGAACGGCAGAACGCCCGGGCCGAGGCGGCCCGCCGCGCGGGCGCGACCGTGCGCACCCTCGCGTACCTGGGGACCTCGGTGGGCGGCGACGGGGACGAGCCGTGGTCCGACGGGGCCCTGCCGGAGCTGCGCGGGGTGGCCCTGGCCCAGGACGAGCTGAACGACGAGGCGAACAGCGACGAACGGAAGATCTGGTGGCGGGTCGAGCGCTTCGACACCGGCGAGCGTTTCGGCCACGCGGTCGAAGCCGCCCGGTCCCTCGCGGCCCGGGCCGGGCGGAGCTCCGACGACGTCGTCGGAGCCGTCGGCATCGCGCAGAGCCGGGACACCACCCGGGCGGCCGTACGGGTGCTGGACACCGCGCAGGTCCCCACGATCCTGACCAACGCCACCGCGGACGCGATGCAGGTAGGCGAGCACGTGCACCAGATCGCGCCCCCCAGCAGCCGCGAGGCCGAGATCGCCGGCCAGTTCATGCGGCACGCCCGCATCGTCCAGGGCACGGCCGGCGGCTGCGCGCCCGCCCAGGACGTGACGATCGTCCAGGACCCGACGGACCTCTACAGCAGGACCCTCGGCGGCGGGTTCGCCGACGCGTTCCGGCGCGCCGGAGGCACCCGGCACACCCTCTGGTACACGCCGTCCGACGGCGACGCCGCGCCCCCGCCCTCGCCCACCGGCCCCGACGTCGCCCAGGAGAGGAGCATCCACGGCGTGTCCGAGGCGGTGTGCCGCCGCCTCCAGGAAGCCTCCGGCCGGAAGGCCGCCGTGTACTGGGCGGCCCGCTCCCGCGAACTGCTCGCCTTCCTCAACGACTTCGAGGACTCCACACCCTGCTCGGGCAACGCCCTCACGGTGGTGGGCGGCAACGGCCTCACCAACGCCACGCTGTCCGGCACGTACGAGGTCCCCGCATGGCTGCGGCTGTACCACGCGGCACACGTACGGCCGGCCGGCCAGTCGCTCAGCCATATCGCCGAGGAGTTCAACGCCCGCTACGCCCGGGAGTTCGGCGCGGACGACCCCTGGCGCGACGACGGGCACGCCGCGCTGGGCTACGACGCGGTGCAGGTCATGGCGGAGGCCGCGAACGAGGCGTACCGCAGCAGCGGAGGGCGCAGCGTGAACCGCGAGAGCGTCCAGGCGAGCCTCTACCAGGGCGTCAGCAAAGCGGGGGCCAGCGGCGCCATCGCCTTCCCCACGGGCGAGCCGGTGTCCCGGGACAAGCCCGTGATCATGCTGTACCACACCGACGGGCACTCGGTGCCCGTGCTGTCCTGCGGGACGTTCGCACCGAACAGCGGACGGCGCGAACACTGGGGCCCGGGAGACGGCTTCGACTGCCCGACCGGGCCGTGAGCCCCGGCTGCCCGCTGGGCCTCCAGTCCGCCCCTCCCGGCGTCCGGAGTCCCTGACGGCGGCCCGGATACGATGGACGACCCGGCCGCCCCCATCCGGTGACCCGCGGCTGCGGCGGCGAGAGCGAACGGACGGACCTGGGCGCGATGGACACGGCGAACACCACCACGGCGACGTGGACCCGGGTCTACCGGAACCCCCGGCAGCCCCTCGTCCGCGGGCTGCTGCTGACCGGGCTGGCGCTGCCGGTGGCCGTGCTCGTCGCCGCCCTGGTGCGGGCGGGAGCGGTCGTGGGCACCGCGCTCGGGATCGCCGCCCTCCTCGCCCTGGCCTTCCTGCTGCCGAGGGTGGGCAGGACCCTGTGGCGCGGCACGTCGAGCGGGATCTACGTCGGCGCGGCGGGCATCAGGCTGCTCGGCCCGGCCGAGCTGGTCATCCCGTGGTCCGAGGTCGCCGGGGTGGAGACCAGGCGGCTGGATCCGCTGGACGGCATGGCGGGTCCCGGAAACGTGCTGTGGATCGTCCGCAGGGACGGCACCGAGGTCCGCACCCCCCTGGCCCAGACCGGCCCGTTCTCGCTGCCCGGCCCGGGCGCGTACGACCGGGTCGTGGCGCTCCTGGAGAGCGAGATCACGGCTCACCGGGACGGTTCCTGACGCGTCATCAACCGGACAGGCGACGTCGCCCGACCGTCCAGTAGTCACCCGACCGGATGACTGTCAGGGACCCGGGCGCGGCGATAGGGTGCAGCACTACCGGGGAGGCCTCCCGGCAGGGGTGGACGCCGTGTGCGGTGCTGCGCGGGCCTCGCGGGGCGGCCGGCCGTACGCGGTCGGTGGTACGCGGTCGGTGGTACGCGGTCGGTGGTACGCGGTCGGTTGTACGCGGTCGGCGGCGCGCGCCCAGCGCACCGCGTCGCGTCACGCGCGGGACGACGCCCGCCGCCGGACCTCGCCGCCGGCCTTCTCCTCGCCCGTTCCGTCCTGTCCGTCGCTGCCCGCCGCCCGTCGGCTGACCGGCCGCCGTTACCGTCCGGAGTCGCCCGTGAGCATACGACGCCCGTCGATCCACTTCCGGTGCGACGACGAGACGCCCTACCCCGTCATCCCGTACGCGCCCGCGGCGGTCGACGTCGACCGGCTCGTCCCGGCGCTCGAAGCGCTGTCCGCCGCGCTGCACGCGGTGCGCGAGCCGCTGCGGCCGGCCCTGGCGCGCCTGACCGGGGCCGACCTGGCCGCCGTGCTCAAGGCGCTGCCCGTCGCCAGGCGGGGCCACGCGCTGGAGCCGCTGGGCATCGGCCTGAGCCCGCGCAGCGTCAGCCCCGCGCTCGGCCGGGACGTGCTGGCCCGGCTGGCGCGCGACCCGGCGTCGCCCCGTGTGCGGCACGCGCTGCGGCATCTCACCGAGCCGTTGGAGCCGGTCATGTTCGACCTGTTCTGGCCGGACTACCTGCAAGAGGAGTGCCCCGGCGGGCACGAGCCGCCGTCGGAGCGGAGCCCGGACCTGGCGCGGGTGTGCCTGTGGGCGCGGTGCACCGCCTCCGTCGCCGACGCCTTCCTGTGGCACGAGGCGCTGCGGAGCGACGGGGCGGCGGAGGGGCTCGACCCGGACGAGGTGGCGCGGGTGATCGCCGCCGCCGAGGCGGTGATCGCGCTGACGCCCGCCGCCGACGTCCTGACGGAGGCCCCGCCGGACGGCGCCGCCGCCCTCCCCGCCGTCGAGGCGGCGGCCGACGCGCTGCGCCGGGCCGTCGCCGACGCGGCCGGGCCCGCCCAGCGCGTGGCCAAGGCCGTGGACTGCGCGGCCCGGCCGGCGGACGAGGACCTCGCCGCGATCCGGCGGCTCGCCGAGGCGTTCGACGAGACCGCGGGCGCCTTCGCCGCGCACGACCTGGACGTTCCGGCGGCGACGGTCGAAGCCGTGGAGTCGGCCGTCGCCGAACTCGCGGCCCGTACGGCCGACCAGGAGGCGCGCGCCGCGCTCGCCGAGGTGCTGGACCTGGCGGCCCGGCCCGACAGCCCCGCCGTACCGCTGCTGGAGCGGGCGCGGCAGCGGGTGCGGGACCTGCTGGCCGAGTCCTCGTGGACCGACGGCGACCGCACCTTCGCGCAGGCCATGACCGCGCTGGTCGACCTGCGGAGGGCGTTGGCCGGGCCGGAGGTGTCGGCCGAGGACATCGGCGACGCCATGAAGCGCTGGTCGGCCGGAGTCCCCGACGACCTCATGCGACTGGCCATGCTGACGCAGGACCTCGCCGTGCGGCCGGCGGCCGACGGCGGCGGCGCCGAGGCCCCAGAGGGTTCCGACGGCGGCCCCGGTGACGGGAGCGCTCCCGCCGGACCCGCGGAACCGGGCGGCCCCGCGGCCTCGGCCCCTTCTCCGGCCGACGCCTTGACGGACGGTCCGGACGACGCCGGTCCCGACCACGCCGGTCTGGAGGACGATGGTCTGGACGACGCCGGTCCGGAGGACGCTCTGGACGACGCCGTCCCGGGCGACGCCGTCCCGGGCGACGCGGGACTGGGCAGCGGCCCGGCCGACGCCTCGGACGACGGCGTCTCCCCGGCCGCCGACGGCGTGTCACCCGCCGACGTGCCGCCTTCGCTCCCCGGTCCCGTCCCGGACTCCGCCGACCGCCTGCCCGGCGAACCCGAACCTGAGCCCGAGCCCGCCACCCCCACCGCGCCCCAAGCGGCGGACGCGCCCGTCGCCGTATCCGAGCCCGGCCCGCCCGGGGCGCCGCAGCGGCCCGCCGACCCCGGGGCGTCCGGCCCGGCCCCCAGCCTGCCCTGGTCCGACGGCGCCGAGCCGACCGTCGCCGTGCTGATCGGGCAGGGCCGGCTGGCCGAGGCGTACTGGCTGACCCGCGCCGCCGGCGAGTCCGCCGACCGTGCCCGGGCGCTGGCCTTCGCCGCCGCCGCGTTCGGCGCGGCGGGCGACACCGCCGCCAGCGCCGCCCTCATGGCGTACAACTACGCGCCCGAGCAGCTCGCCGACGACCGCGAGGCGCTGCTCGTGGCCCTGACCGCCGCGCTGCGCGCCGGGCTGACCGCCGGGTGGCCCAGCGCCCTGGTCACCGGCTTCAGCGGGGTGCCGGGGCTGCCGGAGCGCTGGCAGGACCTGCTGGCCGTGCTCGTGGAGGCCGTACGCGAGTGCCGCCGGCTGGAACCCGGGTCGATGAACCTGGACTCCGAGCCCCGGGTGGCCCACAGCCGGGTCGAGATCGGCGACCTGGCCCGGCAGCTGCTCGCCGACCTGCCGCGCCGCACGATCAAGTACCAGCGCGGCACCAGAGTGCTGCAACGGCTGGCCGGCAAGGACGGCGCGCTCCACCGGACCCTGGTGTGCGTCGCGGAGTGGGCCGAGGGGAGCGCCGACGCCGCCGACCTGCTGGCCGAGGCGGACCGGTACCGCAAGGCGGACGCCGGGATGCGGGTCATCGAGGAGGCCGACCGGGCCTGCCGCACGCCCAAGCAGGCCCGCGAGCAGATCAAGGCCGCGGCGCTGCGCCAGTTGCAGAACGCGGTGACCGAGGTGCACGACCTGCTCGCCCGCGCGTGCAACGTGGCCGCCGCCGGCTCCGCGAGCGGCGCCCCCAGTGCCGAGACCGCGCTGGCCCCGGTGGTGAACACCGTGCGCGACGAGCCCGCCCCGCCCGGCCCGGGCGGCGCCGCGCTGCACCTGCTGCTGCGCTGGCTGCGGCACGAGGCGCCGCCCGCGGCCGAACGGCCGCTCGTGCCCGGCGGCGAGTACGGCGAAAACGGTGCGTACGGTGCGTACGGCGCCTATGGCGAGCACGCTGGACACGGCCCGTACGGCGGGCACGGCGAGACCCCGTACGGCGGCGAGCCGACGGCCCCGGTCGGCCTGACCCCGGACGGCGCGGCCCCCGGCGACCCGGCCCCCGGCGGAGCCCCCGGTCCCGGCCCCGTCCCCTCCGCCGACTGCCTGCTCGTCCTGCCGGACCTGCCGCGCCACGACTCCGGCGAGCCCGACCTCGCCCACCCCGACACCGCCCGCCTGCTCGCCGACGTCACCGAAGCCGCCGACCCGGTGCGCGCCCTGGCCGCCTACCGGACGCGCGGCGACCTGCACCTCGCCCACCGGCTGCTCGCCGCCCTCGAACGCGGCGCCGTGGCCGAGGCCGAGCGGCCGGCCGAGGACCAGCTGGCCGCGCTGCGCCAGCAGACCGCCGACGCCGCCGCCCAGTGGCGCGACCGGGTGCGCGCCGGGCACGCGCAGGTCGGCACCCTGCTGGCGCAGGTGCGTACGCTGAACCTGCTCGACCAGGACAAGGAGCACGAGTTCACCGGGCGGCTCCAGGACCTGGCCCGGCCCGACGCGTCCGGCCGCTACCGGGCCGCGCTGCGCGAGGTGGCCGACCTCACCGCCCGGCTGACCGCGCTCATCGACGAGCACACCGCCGCCCTGCGCCGCGAACTCGCCGAACTCGACCTCGGCCCGGCCGACCACGACCGCGTCGCCGCGCTCATCGCCGACGGCGACACCGTCACCGCGGGCGAGTTCCTGTCGTTCGCCCGGCGCGGCCGGCCGCTGCCCGAGCACCCGCGGGCGCGCGCCGACGACCTCGCCGAGTTCCTGCGGGTGCTGTCCGCGCCGGACGCGCCGCGGCCGTCCGGACAGGGCGTCAGCGCCCGCTGGTGGGCGCAGGGCTACGCCGGGGGCACGCCGCTGACCGAGGGCGCCAAGAGCGGGCTCCAGGCGTGGGACGCGCTGTGCGACCCGAGCCGGCGCGGCAGCGAGTGGCAGCGGCACGTACCGCAGGTGCTGCGGCTGCTGGGCCTGGAGACCCAGCCGGTGAGCCCGCTGGAGAGCGAGCGGCCCACCCGGGGCGTGCAGCGGCTGCGGGCCCGCGCCACGGTGTCCGAGGCGACCCCGGGGTACGTGGCGGTCCTCGGCTCGCGCGCCACCACGTACACCGTGTTGCTGATCTCCGAGGAGCAGCGCGGCGGCGGCCCGCTGGCGCACCTGGAGGACGCCGACCTGGAGGCGAACATCGTCCTCTACCTGCACCCGCTGGGCCTGGCCGGGCGCGACCGGCTGGCCGAGGAGTCGCGCGGCAGGCCGCAGCAGGCGCTGGTGGTCGATCCCGCCGTGCTCGGCTGGACGGCGGCCCGCGCCCCCCGCTCCTTCCGCGCGCTCCAGCGGGTCACGCTGCCGTGGACCTGCTACAACCCGTACACGCCGTTCGTGGCGGGCCTGGTGCCGCCGGAGGTCTTCTACGGGCGGGACAAGGAGATGCGGGAGGTGATGGACCGGGACGGGAGGCTGTTCGTGTACGGCGGGCGGCAGCTGGGCAAGTCGGCGCTGCTGCGCCGGGCCGCCGGGGTGTTCCCGCAGCGCAACCCCGACCACGTCGCCCTGTACGTGGACCTGCTGAAGGCCGAGATCGGGCAGGCCGAGCCGCCCGAGCGGATCTGGGGGCTGTTCGCCTCCCACCTGCGGGACCTGGGAGTGCTGCGCGGGCGGGCCAGGGGGCCGCAGCCCACCAGCGCCAAGGCGGTCAGCGACGGCATCCGCGAGTGGCTGCGCGACAACCCCAACCGGCGGCTGCTGGTGCTGGCCGACGAGGCCGACGCCTTCCTCACCGCCGACTCGCGCCCGGAGTACACGCGCGGCGGCCAGTCGACGTTCCCGCACTTCACCAAGCTCCAGCAGCTGATGGAGGAGACCGGCCGCCGCTTCAAGGTGGTCTTCGCCGGCCTGCACCAGGTGCAGCGCTTCGGCCACCTGCAGAACGTCGTGGTGGTGCACGGCGGCCCGGACATCCCGGTCGGCCCGCTCGACCCGCGCGCCGCGCTGCAACTGGTGGTCGAGCCGATCGCCGCCCTCGGCTACGTCTTCGAGCGGCCCGAACTGGCCTGGCGGGTGCTGGCCATCACCAACTACCAGGCCAACCTCGTGCAGATCTTCTGCAGCGAGCTGGTGCGCGCCCTGCACGCCCGCCCGGCCGCCCGCGGCGGTCGGCCCACCGCCATCACCGAACAGGACGTACGGTCGGTCGCCGGCTCGGACGTGGTGCGCCAGCGCATCGCGGAGCGGCTGCGCTTCACCATCAACCTGGAGGACCGCTACCGGGTGCTGGCCCTGGTCATCGCCCTGGAGAGCCTGGAGAAGGGCTACTCCACCAGCTACCGCCCCAAGGAGCTGCTGGACCGGGCCCGCGAGGTGTGGGCCGAGGGCTTCGACACCATGAGCGTGAGTCAGATCCGCATCTACCTGGAGGAGATGGAGGGCCTGGGGCTGCTCATCCAGCTGCCCGACCAGGGCAGGTTCGCCGTCCGCAGCCCCAACGTGGTCAACATGCTCGGCACCCGCGAGGAGTTGGAGGCGGAGCTGAAGGAGACCGAGTTCGGGCTGCCCTACGACTACAACCCGCGCGCCTCGCGGCGGCTCATCGGCCTCGACCGGCAGGGCGTGCTGCGCTACAGCCCGCTGACGGAGGGCCAGCTGAACGAGGCGGTGCGCCGGGGCGTCACCGTGGTGGCCGCGTCCGCCCTGTTCCAGCCGCCGCTGATCCTGCGGGCGGCGAGCGCGTGCGCCGAGGGGCGCGGGGCGCGGGTGCTCACCCACCAGGCGGGCGCCGACGTGCACCGGGCGGGCGCCGACGTGACCCTCACCCTGGCGCCGCTCGCGGCGGCGCGCGGGGCGTACTTCCTGCTGGCCGACCTGTCCGGCGCCGACCCGCGCACCCTCAACGAGACCGTCGCGCAGCTCGTCCGGCACCTCGGCACCGGGGCCGGCGAGCGCCCGGCGCCGGGCAAGGCCGGCGGCCGCGCCCCGGACGAGCGGGCCGCCCTGGTCGTCGCCGACCCGGACGCGGCGGCCGGACTGACGGCCGCGGGCGTGCCGGTGGTGCGCCCGGAGCGGTGGACGGTGGACAGCCTGCGGTCGTGGCCCGAGTGCCCGTTCGCCTCGCTCGACGAGCGGCGGAGGCTGATCGCGGCCACCGGCGGCTGGCCGCACCTGGTGGAGCGGGTGATCGCCGAGGTACGCGGCGGCGCCACCCTGGAGGCCGCGCTGGACAAGGTGCGGCAGGCCACCAGCGCCCCCGAGGCCGCCCGCGCCCACCTGCGGCTGTCCGGCCTGGACGCGGGCCTGGTGGACCTGGTCGCCCTGTGGAGCGCGTACGTGAACGAGGGGGAGGCGGCGGACACCGCCGGGGTCGCGGCGGCCATGGACATCGACCTGAGCGAGGCGGAGAAGCACCTGGCCCGGCTGGCCGACCGCGGCATGCTGGACGAGCGGGAGGAGGGCGTCGCACTGGACCCGGTGACGTTCCGGGCGGTGAGCGCGCTGGGACCGGAGGCGTGACGGCGCGGACCGGCGGCGGGCCGGCGAGGGCGGACACGGCGGCGGGCGGCAGGGACGGGGGAGCGGTGGGATACGCGGGGGGCGGCGTGGCGCCCCGGCCGGGGACCGGCGGGCCGTCAGGCACGGGGCGTCCCGGGCCGGGGCCGTCGGACACGGGACCGTCCGGGCCGGGGCCGTCCGGAGCGGGGCCGTCCGGGCCGGGACCGTCAGGCGCGGGGCCGTCCGGAGCGGGGCCGGACGTGCGGCTGGGCGCGCTGCCCGGGCCGCGCGCCCAGCTGCGCCGGATCGCGGAGGACCTGGCCCGCGGCCTGAACTGCGTGTGGGTGCTGCCCGACCGGCTGGTGGCCGACGGGCACGCCGACCACCTGTACGACGACCTGCTCGCCAGCCTGCCGCACCCCGTGTCCGTCCCGCCGCCCGTCCCGCCGCCGGGCCCGCGGCCGTACGACCCGCCTCCGCCGCCCGCGCCTCCCGCCGCGGACCCCTTCGCGGCGGCCGACGGCGTGCCGCTGCTCGGCGACTACGACGACGGGCTCGGCGCGGCCTGGCCCGGCGCCGCGCCGGTCCCGTCGCGAGCGGCCGAACCCGTGCCCGCGTCCGTACTCGTACTGCCCGCGCAGCGCCCGCCGGTGCCCGCCTGCGAACCGCCGTCGCCGCTGCGGCGGCTGGCCGAGGCGGTGGCGGCGCCCGACGGCGACGCGGTCGGCCGACTGGTGGCGGGAAGCGCCGACCGGTGCCCGGTGGTGGCGGTACGGGGCTGGCGCGAGCCCGTACCGGCCGAGACGGCGCGGCTGCTGCGCGTCCTGTCCGCCGCCGTCAAGGAGGCCGGACTGCCCCCGGAGCGGCGGCCGCGGGCCCTGCTCGCGGTGCGGCTCGGCGACCTGCCGGAGGCCCTGGTGGACTCCCTCGACGCGTCGGCCACGGCGGTGCACTGGTGGTGGTCCACGCTGAGCCGGCTGGACACGGCCATCGTGATCAGCGAGGTCCGCCCGCCGCGCGCCGCGGAGTACCCGGCGCGCGGCACCGGCGCGGTACGCCAGCGGATCGCGGCCGCGCTGCGCCGCGAGACGATCGCCGAGGTCAGCGGCCCGGACCTGGCACTGGCCGGGGCGCTGGCCGAGCGCTGGGACGGGCGGCTGGCGACCCTGGCCGACACCGTCCTGGAGTGCGTGGAGCGCCTGGAAGGCCCGGACGCCCCGGCCCTTCGGACCGTCCCCGCAGACCGCGGCGCCCGCGCGTACGGCCCGGACCGCCCGCACGGAGCGGACGGCCGGTGCGGGACCGCCCACCGCGCCGGCCACCCGGCCGGCAGCCCGTCCGTAGGCGAGCCGCCGCCCGCCCGGCCCGGCGCCGCGGTGGCCGCGCACCCGGAGCTGGCGCTGCGCGCCGCGTGGACGGCGGGGGCGGTGGACTCCTGGGAGGGCCAGTTGCGGCTCCACGCGGCCGGCTGGGCGGCGAAACCGGAGGAGACGCTGACCAAGCTGGTCTGGCAGGCCCAGAACCGGGTCCTGCTGCCGCTGCTCGACGACGCCCGCGCCCGGCTCGCCGCCGACCTTCCGACGGCGGCCGTGCACGGCCCGAGGCGGCTGGCGGCGGCGTACGGCGCGCGGCGGCCGCCGGGGGTGGACGGCCCGGCCGAGGCGGAGGGCGATCCGGCGCGGCGGCTGGCGGCGATGGAGCTGGGCGAGATGTGGGCGGCGGTCTGCCGGGGCGAGATCCGCCTCGACGCCCGCGCCCGCCGCGCCCTGCGCCGCCTGCGCCAGGCCCGCAACCGCCTGGCCCACCGCATCCCGCTGGACGACGAGGGACTGCGCGGCCTGTGCGAGGCACTGGTGGGCTGAGCCGTTCCACCCGTCGGCGCCCGCCGCCCGCCGCGCCGTCCGCTCGCCGCCGGAGTGCCGCCGAAGTACTGTCCACGGAGCGGACACCGCCGACGCGGCTGACGTGCCGTCAGATACTGTCTCCACGCAGAGTGACAGCGGGGAACACGGTCTGTCCTGGCCGGGGGCGCGGATGAAGGGGAGGCCGGGAGCCGCGGCTTCGTGTCCTCCTGATGTACGGTGCCCCCGGCAGGACTCGAACCTGCGGCCAAGTGCTTAGAAGGCACCTGCTCTGTCCGCTGAGCTACGGGGGCCGACCTGGGAAAGCGCGGCCTTCCGGCATTGTCCCCCGCAGCCCGGGAGACGCGGGGAGGGATTCGCGGACGCCTGACTGGCCGTAGGAGTCGGCGCCGCGGCAGGCTGCCGCCCGCCCTCCCCACAGGGCCGGAGCCTCCTGGCGGCAACAATCCTCCCACTGCCCGGCGCTGGCGGCCCGTCGGCGAGCGCGTACGGCACCCGTCCCCTTCCGCGACCGGCTCGGGGCCGCCGGCTGCGCCTGAGCGGCACCCGGCCGAACTCCTCACCGCCCTCCAGCACCCGGCGCGTCTCCCCGGCCCGCGTCGTCCGTCCGGGCGGGCGGGTCCGGCGCCGGGCCCGATCCGGTGTCGCGGTCGGCCGTCGACTGGCCTGCGGAAAGGCGGTCGTCTGACACGGTGTCAGTGGCGCCCCCGGCAGGACTCGAACCTGCGGCCAAGTGCTTAGAAGGCACCTGCTCTGTCCACTGAGCTACGGGGGCCGACTGTGAGAACCAGCCTCCCGGCGCGCTCCCCGCGACCCGGGGCCCCTGGGCGTGCGTACGGTCGGGGTCCGCGGGCCCCGGCCGTGCGGCAGGCTGCTCTCCGCTTTTCTTCACGGGGCCGAAGCCCCTCACGGGCACGAATCCGCCCTCGCCCGGCGTCGGCGGTGCCCGGAGCCGATGAGGAAACCGCCGGGAGACGGAACCGCTCGTGGCTCCGCCGCGTCATCCGCACCATGTGCGGGTTTTCGGAGGAGACATGACAAGCCGCCAGCGGCGGGGTGGCGAGGACCGCGGCGCGCCGCCCCGGCGGGCGCCGCCCGGCCGTCGCGGAGCACACCGGCTGCCTCGACGGCGCCCGGCCGCGCGCCCGCCCGGCCGACTCCGGCCGCACCTGGAGGCGCGGCCGGAGCGGCTGGGCTTCAGTCCGCGTGGCGGGTGCCGACCAGGCGTGGCGCGGTCGCGCCCTTGGCGGGGATGAACCCGCAGGCCTGGGCGCGCAGCACGGTGCTGAGGCGGTCCTTGGTGCCGAGCTTCCGGTAAATGCTCTCGACGTGCTTCTGTGCCGTGCGCACGGAT
The DNA here is from genome assembly GCF_031932565.1 of Streptomyces sp. B1866. Taxonomy (NCBI): domain Bacteria; kingdom Bacillati; phylum Actinomycetota; class Actinomycetes; order Kitasatosporales; family Streptomycetaceae; genus Streptomyces; species Streptomyces sp. B1866. The sequence goes on along the minus strand of NZ_JAVSCF010000015.1, from coordinate 3,479 downwards.
ATGCCGAGGCGGCGTCCGATGGCGGCGGCGGTGAGCGAGTCGCCGAGCAGCGTCAGGACGGAGACCTCACGCGGCGTCAGGCCGGCCCCGGCGCTCTCCTTGGGCGGGTCGAAGCCCAGTCTGTCGGCCGTGTGGTTTTCCGAATATCCGCTCCAGCGGCGCAGTAGTGTGACCTGCCTCTCAAAACCCGCGAGGAGCGGCTGGATTCGCTGACCGTACGTCAGGTCCTCGTCGGTGAATCCACTTCCCGCTCGGTAGATGAGGCAGCCGCGCAGAGGACCCGAGTTGTCGGGCAGTGGGAGGCTCAGGATGTGATCCACGCCCAGGGTGTCGCGCATGAGCTTCGCCGCGGCGCTGTTTTTCCATTCAACTTCCCCGACGGCCTGGCAGGCGGTTACCGGCGCCCGGTCGTTGGATGAAGCATAGTGGTCCGCAAAGAGTCGGCGGTGACGGATCAACTGCTGTGCGTGAGCGCCGATCGGTCCGCGGGTCGTCCCGTTCGGCAGGTAAATGCGGACAGGGCCCTGGCCGGCCCGGTCGTTGGTCTCCAGGGCGAGGAACTCGGCGCTGTACGCGCGGAGTAGCTCGGCGGCGATCGGCGGCCACAGCCGCTCCGGATCCTGCTCGTGGAGCGCTGTCACCGCGAGGTTGAGCATGCGCTCATGGTCGCGTACAGGCGTGACTGACACGTGTTCCCCCGTTGATAGATGTGCGTCGGTACGCACTATTACTTATATCAGAGGTCGTCTGCCTTGGGTGAAGATGGGTAGGGCCGGAGACCGGCCTATGAGTCATCGCCGCGGGCCGTTAGCCAGGCCGACGCGAGAATCGGGGGAAGAGTGCTCAGGATGAGCCAGAGGAGAAGGTGCTCCGCCGCAGGCCCTGACCGGGTCCGGCGGTAGGTTTCGGAACACGCCGCACTGTATCCCAAGGATGCTGCATACACGCGTTGTTGGTGCCTGGAACGGCGCCCGCCGACGGGTGTGGGCTGGGTAATGCCGACCGGTCGATTCGGTCTCGTATGTCTTCACTCTCTAGTGAGACTCAGTTCACTTGCGATCGATATTCGCCGCCGGGGGAGCGCCTCGTGTCAGTAAAATCTGACATCATTCAGCCTTCAACAAATACCGAATTGGTCGTCGCCGCGGGAAGGTATACGGCGCGCGGAGCCTCGCCGCGCCGTCCAGAACGCCTGCCGGCGCACACCCGGCCGGCCCGCCCCGCGCCGGTGCGCCGACGCGAGCGGACTACAGCAAGCGGTCGGCAGCCCGGACGACAGCTCACCCACGGCCAGGGCCCCGCAGCGCCCCGCCCGTGGCCGGTGGGGCCCTGATCCGGACGGCCTGAGTCGAACGTGGCCTGAGAGCAGTCGAGGACAACGTGGTTGCCGCTGGGCGCCCGGACGTTGAGGAGTAGGCATGGCCGCCGAGAAGAACAACATCGTCGAGGCCCTCCGGAAGTCGCTCAAGGAGACCGAGCGCCTCCGGCGGCAGAACCAGCAGCTGGTGGACCGCGCGAGCGAGCCGCTGGCGATCGTCGGCATGAGCTGCCGGTTCCCCGGCGGCGTGACCTCTCCGGACGAGCTGTGGGACCTGGTGAACGCCAAGCGCGTCGGGATCACCGAGTTCCCCGACGACCGCGGCTGGGACCTGGAGGCGCTGTACGACCCCGACCCGGACCACCCGGGCACCTCCTACACCCGCGAGGGCGGGTTCCTGGACGGGGTGGGCGAGTTCGACGCGGAGTTCTTCGGCATCAGTCCGCGTGAGGCGCTGGCGATGGACCCGCAGCAGCGGCTGCTGCTGGAGGCGGCCTGGGAGGCGTTCGAGGACGCCGGTCTTGACCCGACCTCGCTGCGCGGCAGCGACACCGGCGTCTTCTGCGGCGTGATGTTCCAGGACTACGGGTTCGTCGCGGGGATGAGCGACCGGAGCGCCGAGATCGAGGGCTACCTCCCGACCGCCGCCGCCGGCAGCGTCGCCTCGGGGCGGGTCAGTTACACGTTCGGCTTCGAGGGGCCGGCCGTGACGGTCGACACGGCCTGCTCGTCCTCGCTCGTCGCGGTCGACCTGGCGTGCAAGTCCCTGCGGGCCAGGGAGTGCTCGCTGGCCCTGGTGGGCGGCGTGACGGTGCTCCCGAGGCCGAACTCCTTCGTCGAGTTCAGCCGGCAGCGGGCGCTGTCCCCGGACGGGCGGTGCAAGGCGTACGCGGCCGCCGCGGACGGTGTGAGCTGGGCCGAAGGCGTGGGACTGCTGCTGATGGAGCGCCTGTCGGACGCGCGCCGGAACGGGCACCGCGTCCTGGGCCTGGTGCGCGGCAGCGCGATCAACCAGGACGGTGCGAGCAACGGCCTGACGGCGCCGAACGGCCCGTCGCAGGAGCGGGTGATCCAGCGGGCGCTGGCCAACGCGGGCCTGACCCCGGCCGACGTGGACGCCGTGGAGGGCCACGGGACCGGGACCACGCTGGGCGACCCGATCGAAGCGGAGGCCCTGCTGGCGACCTACGGGCAGGACCGGGCGGACGGCCCGCTGAAGCTGGGCTCGATCAAGTCCAACATCGGGCACACGATGGCGGCGGCCGGTGTGGCCGGCGTCATCAAGATGGTGATGGCCCTGCGGCACGGCGAACTGCCGGCCACGCTGCACGTCGACGCGCCCTCGCCGCACGTCGACTGGGCCTCCGGCGAGGTGGAGCTGCTGACCGAGGCGCAGAAGTGGCCGGCCGCGGAACGGCCGCGCCGGGCCGGGGTCTCGTCGTTCGGCATCAGCGGCACCAACGCGCACGTGATCCTGGAGGAGGCGCCCGCCGAAGAGGAGACGCCCGCCGACGACACGGGCGAGCCGCGTCCGCTGCCGGCCGTGCCGGTGCTGCTGTCCGCGCGCAGCGAGGCGGCGCTGCGGGAGCAGGCCGACCGGCTGCGGGCGCACATGATCGAGCAGCCCGACGTCCCCGTCCTGGACATCGGCTTCTCCTCGGTGACGACCCGTGCGCAGCTGGAGCGCCGCGCGGTGGTGGTCGCCTCCGACCGCGGCGCCCTGCTGAGCGGCCTGGCGGCCCTCACCTCCGCCGACCCCGCCGGGCACGTGGTCGAGGGTCGGCCGGTGTCGGGTGGGAAGTCGGTGTTCGTGTTCCCGGGTCAGGGGGCGCAGTGGGTGGGGATGGCGGTGGGGTTGCTGGAGTCCTCGCCGGTGTTCGCGGAGCGGATTGCGGCGTGTGGTGGGGCGCTGTCGGAGTTCGTGGACTGGCGTCTTGAGGACGTGCTGCGGGGTGTCGAGGGTGCGCCGTCGCTGGAGCGGGTGGATGTGGTGCAGCCTGCGCTGTGGGCGGTGATGGTGTCGCTGGCCGCGTTGTGGCGGTCGCATGGTGTGGAGCCGTCGGCGGTGGTGGGCCACTCGCAGGGTGAGATCGCTGCGGCGGTGGTGGCCGGTGGTCTGTCGTTGAAGGACGGCGCGCGGGTCGCGGCGTTGCGCAGTCGT
>NZ_JAVSCF010000014.1:0-50120 GCF_031932565.1 Streptomyces sp. B1866 | reverse complement strand
CGGCCCCGCCGCGCGGCGGGGCCGCGCTGCTCGCCGCGCGGCGGGAGGCGGGGCACGCGGGTGGGCTGGCAGGAGTATGCCGCGACTGGCAGGAGTATGCGGTCCCGGTGGTGTGGACGGGATGGTGAGGGGATCGTTACCGGTGTTGAAGCCGTGGCGGGTCACAGCGAGCGGTCTGGCGAGCGGCGTCGCGGCCACCGGGGGTGTGCCGCGGCCGGCCTGGCCCGGATCGGGCGTACCCGGCGTCGGCGGTCCTCCCGCCGATTCGGACTATCATGTTAATTTGTGATAACAACCGGTAAACGGAGGACACTTGCGCAGCATTTCCCTCGGGCCTTTTCTCGCCTCGTGAGATGCCGTCTGTCATCCTTGACACCGCCAGGTACACGCCCCTGATAATCTGAATGACAATCCAGTCTGACTCTTCTGAATCCGCGGATTGTACGTGACGAAAGACGCAACGCACAAGGGGAGTGTCTTGGGGTCCAAGGGGTACGGCCAAACAACCATGACCCACGTTCCGGTGCCCAACTGGTCGCGGGAGCTGGAGCGTGTACCGCTGCTGTCGGCCCGGGAAGCAGAGACGTTCGCGCTGCTCGGCGCGGGGTGGTCGAACCGCAGGATCTCGGCTCGGCTACAAGTGACGGAACGCACAGTCAAGGCTCATGTTGCTCGAATCCTTGCAAAATTACAAGTTGAGTCGCGGCTCCAGGCGGGCCTCGTGGCGCAAATCTATCGGCGCATGTACGAAGGTACAGTATCCAGGGAGATGGTCGCTGGATAGCGTGGTTGTGCCACTCGCCATGGCTGTCGCTCGACAGGAATTCCCTCCATTCAGCCGGGGCGCGCAGGTGCAGGTTCGCGGCCGCGTCACCGGGCGGCGGACGCACCGAACCGCCCGCACATCCGAATTTCTGAGTGAAGGCGTCGTGTGCGGGGAGCGGCACCCGGGTACCGTCCGGGTGACTGAGGCAAAGAATTCGGCGGAGCGAAACAGCCGATACAGCCGACCGGCCGCCGGGCCGACCGTCGGATTGGTATGGGGGTCGCGATGTACGACGTTATTGTTACGGGGGCGCGGGTCAGCGGGGCATCGACAGCGATGCTCCTGGCGAAGGCCGGATACCGTGTGCTCCTTCTCGACCGAGCGAAATTCCCCGGGGGCAAGGCCGCGGCGACCAATCTGGTCCACCCGCCCGGGATTCTCCGTCTGAAACGCTGGGGACTGCTCGACGCCGTGCGGGCCACCGGCTGTCCACCGATCCACTCCTACGGGCTCCAGAGCGGCCCGGCGAAGCTGATGGCCCGGCTGCCCGCCGTGGAGGGCGTCGGCGAGGCGTACTCGCCGCAGCGCGCGAAGCTCGACGAGATCGTGCTGGAAGGGGCCGTCAAGGCCGGCGCCGAGTTACGCGAAGAGACCGCGGTGCGCGATCTGCTGACGGACGACACGGGCGCGGTCACCGGCGTGCGCGCGGAAATCCAGGACGCCACCGGCCGGACCGTCTTCACCGAGCACGCCAGACTGGTGGTGGGCGCCGACGGCTCGAACTCCACCATCGCCCGCCTGGTCGGCGCCGAGAAGTACGAGTCGTACCCGGTGCTCAACAAGAGCCACTGGTCGTACTGGTCCGACCTGCCGCACGACGGCCGGGTGCGCACCTACCGGGACCGCGGCCGGCACGCCTTCACCTGGCCCACCCACGACGGACTGACCATCGTCGGCCTCGCGCTGCCGGTCGGCACCTTCAAGGCGTCGGACGACGCGGAGCGGGACCGCACGGTCATCGCCGCCTACGAGGAGATCGACCCGGAGTTCGCCGACCGCCTGCACCGCAGCACGCGGGTGGACCGGTGGATGACCGGCGCGGTCCCCAACTTCCTGCGCCGGCCGCACGGCCGCGGCTGGGCCCTGGTCGGCGACGCGGGCTACACCCGCGACCCGATCACCGCGGCCGGCATCACCGACGCGCTGCGCGGCGCCGAGATGCTCGCCGAGGCCGCCGACCGCGGCCTGTCCGGGCGCACCGGCCTGGACCAGGCGCTCGCCGGGTACGGCCGGGCGCGCGACGCGCTGGTGACCGGCCACTACCGCTACACCCGCGACCACGCCATGATCAGCGACTACAACCGCGAGGAGCTGGAGTTCATCCGCGCGATGGCCCGCAGCCCCGAGCACGGCAGCGGCATGGTCGGCATGTTCGCCACCATCGTCCCGCCCGCGGAGTTCTACTCGCCCGCCAACATCCACGCCCTGTTCGACCACGTGCCGCCCGGCGGCGCCCCAGGCCGGAAGATGCAGATGGTGCGCTGGCTGCTGCGCGGCGCGCCCCGGCACATCAAGCCCGCCACCCGGCTCGCCGACCGGCTCATCGCCGCCAACCTCGGCATCATGGGGGAGTACCTGCTGCGTCCCCAGGCGATGGCCTGACCCCGGACCCGACCACAGGCTGACCCCGGACCTGACCACAGGCTGACCGCGGGCCTTGAGCACCTGCGCCGGCGCGGCGCCCGGCCCCACCGGGCCGTGCCGCGGCCTGCCCGCTCGCCTCCGGCTCCCGCGGGCTCTCGTCGCCGACTCCCTGTCTCCCCGGCGCTGGTGCGCCCGCTCCCCGTTCTTCGTGACGTTTCCGACCTCTCACCATGGAGATATCGGCATGCCCAGCACTCCCTCAGTTGGCTTCTCGACCGCATTCCTCTTCCCCGGCCAGGGCGGGTTCGACGGCGAAGCGCTCCGGCGGGCGCAGACCCGCCACCCGCAGGTCGGGCGGGTGTTCGAGCGCTTGGACGCGGTGACCGAGGAGCTGTTCTCGCGCCCCGTCTCCGACATGGTCCTCGGCGAGCGCCGGGCCGACCTGCGCGACCTCCTCGACAGCGACCCGTGGGCCTCCCAGGTCGCCATCTACGGCGCGGGCCTGGCGGCGTACGAGATCCTCACCGAAGGCGGCGTGCGGCCCGACGTGCTGGCCGGCCACAGCCTCGGCGAGATCACCGCCCTGGTCGCGGCCGGCGCGTTCTCGGTCGAGGACGGGGTGCGCATCGTCGCCCAGCGCGTCACGGTGATCGAGCGGCAGAGCGGCGTCGACGGCCGCATGGTCGCCCTCGGCGCGGGCGCCGACCGGACCGCCAAGCTGCTGGACCTGCTGGACGACCCGCTGCTGGCCGTCGCCACCGAGAACCACGACGAGCAGACCGTGGTCAGCGGCCCCGCGGGCGTCCTGGACCGGGTGGTGGCCATCGCCGGGCAGCTGGGCGTGAGCGCCATCGAGATCGACACGCCGTTCCCCTTCCACACCCCGGCGCTGGCCCCCGCCGCCCCGGAGTTCGCCAGCTACGTCCGCAGGCTGGACCAGCACCCGCTGAACCGGCCGGTGTACTCCCCGATCCTCCAGCGCTACTACGAGCCCGGCGACGCCCTCGCGGACCTGCTCGCCGAGCACTTCACCAAGCCGGTGCGGTTCGCCGCCGCCGTGCGGCACCTGCGCGACTCGGGCGTCACCGCGTTCGTCGAGGCGGGCGGCAGGCCCGCGCTGTCGAAGCTGATCAGCCGGGTCGTCACCGGGCCGGACGTGCTGTCCCTGCCGACCCTGGCGCTGCGCGAGGGCCAGCTCTCCCTGGACCGCACCCTGGAGTCGCTGCGCGCCGCGGGCCTGGCCGACCCCGTGCAGGCCGTGGGCCTGGCCGAACTGCTGGCGCCCTCGGTGCCGCGCGAGGTGTTCGACGCGTACTGGGACGCGCAGGGCCAGGCGGTCACCGCGCTGGTGCGCAGCGAGCTGGAGGCGTTCGCCAAGGAGCGCGCCACCGCGCCCGCCGCCCCGGCGTCCGCCGCCCCGGCCCCCGCTGCCGCGCCCGCCGCCGGGTACGACCGCGACCGCCTCTTCGGCGAGCTGCGCGCCCTGTACGCCGAGGCCCTGGAGTACCCCGAGGACGTGTTCGAGGACGGCGTGCAGCTGGAGGCCGAACTCGGCGTCGACTCCGTCAAGCAGGTGGAGCTGCTGTCCCGCGTCTCCAGCCGGTACGGGCTGCCGCCGCGCGAGTCCGGGTTCCGGCTGTCGGACTACGACACCATGGGCAAGATCACCGACTTCGTGCTGGGCCAGCTGGACGAGCAGGGGGCCCGGGAGTCGGTTCCCGCCGCGAGCTGACACCCTCTCACGCTCTCGAAGGAGCAGTCGTTCACATGAAGGACCTCACGGGGAAGGTGGCCCTGGTCACCGGCGGGTCGAAGGGCGTCGGGAAGGCGATCGTGCGCGCGCTCGCCGAGCGCGGCGCGCACGTCGTCCTCAACTACTTCCACTCGCACGACCAGGCCAAGCGGACCAGGGACGAACTGGCCGCCGCCGGACACACCATCGAGCTGGCGCGGGCCTCGGTGGCCCGCCAGGAGCAGGTCGACCGGATGTTCGCCCAGGTCGCCAAGCGGCACGGCCGCCTCGACATCCTGGTCAACAGCGCGGCCAACGGCGCGCTGGTGCCGCTGGACGACGTCACGGACGAGGACATCGGCAAGGCGATCGACACCAACTACAAGGGCGGGCTGCGCTGCGCCCGCGCCGCGGCGCCGCTCATGGCGAGGAACGGCGGCGGGGCGATCGTCACCGTCTCCGCGCTCGGCGGCTCGCAGATGGTCATGGCCAACTACGCCGCCTGCGCCCCGGCGAAGGCGGCGGCCGAGGCGGCGACCCGCTACCTCGCCGTGGAGTTCGCCCCGCTGGGCGTCCGCGTCAACACCGCGTCCGCGGCCATGCTGACCAGCGACGTGGCGGACAAGTTCCCGCGCGCGCAGGAGATGCAGGAGGTGATCGCGCGGGCGACGCCCTTAGGCCGCCTGGGCACCCCCGAGGAGTTCGCGGACGTCGTCGCCTTCCTCGCCTCCGACCAGTCCCGGTGGATCACCGGGCAGGTCGTGCTCGCCGACGGCGGGCTGTCGCTGGGCGCGGCCCTGATGTCGCCGCCGCCGCTTCCCGCCGCCGGGCCGCCGGCCCCCCGCGCCGACGCGGCCGGGTCCGGCACCCAGGCGGCCGGGACCCGGGCACCGGACGTCGCGGCGGCCGCACCGGCTGTTCAGGTCCCGGCGGCCGCACCGGCGGTACGGGCCGAGGCGCCCGCTCCGGCTCGCGCGCCCGTACCGGCTGTGGCATTCGCCCCGGCTCCCGTGCCCGCGCCGCAGTCGCCCGCCGAGCGCCCCCGTCCCCTGGCCGTCCGCGAGCGCGCCCCCGGGCAGCCGGACGGCGCCGGGGCCGCCGAGGACGCCATCGCCGTGGTCGGCATGGGCCTGACCGTCGCCGGGGCCAACAGCCCCGAGGAGTTCTGGAAGCTGCGCACCACCGGCGAGGAGCTGTTCGTCCAGGTCCCCCGGGACCGCTGGCGGTACGAGAACTTCACCTCGGCCGACACCGAGGACGAGGACAAGTCCTACGCCGACCACTGCGTCTTCATCACCGACTTCCAGCCGGCGCCCGGCTCCGTGGACAGCATGGCCGGGCCCGCCGGGGAGCGGCCGGACGGCGCGGCCGACCACGAGCTGACCACCATGTGGCTGCGCCACAGCCTGGTCCAGGCCCTGGACGGCGTACGGCACGAGAAGGCCGACCGCTGCTCGTTCGTCATCGGCTACACGCCCGACGGCAGCCAGCACCTGGAAGAGGCCGGGGTGCTGGACAGCGTGACCCGCATGACCGCGGAGATCCTGGACGGCGCCGGCCTGCCGGACGCCGAGCGCGCCCGGCTCGGCGCCGACATCGAGGGCGCCCTCGCGCGCCGCTACTGGCGCGCCGCCCAGGGCCGCTCCCGCTTCCTGCCGCACCGGGTCGGCGAGCTGGCCATGCAGGGCCTGCTGCCGTCCGCCACCGAGCTGCACATGGTCGACACGGCCTGCTCCTCGTCGCTGTACGCCATCGACATCGGCGCCAAGGGCCTGCTGATGGGCAAGCAGGACATCGCCGTGTGCGGCGGCGCGTTCGGCCTGGCCCCGCGCGGCACCGTGCTGTTCTCCAAGCTCCAGGGCCTGTCCAAGCGCGGCCGGGTGCACGCGCTGGACGAGGACGCCGACGGGGTGATCTTCGCCGACGGCGCCGCCCTGGTGGTGCTGAAGCGGCTGAGCCGGGCGCAGGCGGACGGCGACCGCATCCTGGGCGTGCTGCGCGCGTTCGGCTCCTCCTCCGACGGCAAGGGCAAGGCGATCTACGCGCCGAACGCGGCGGGCCAGAGCCTGGCGGTCCAGCGCGCCCTGGAGGCGGGCCGGGTCGACGCGGCCGACGTGAGCTGGGTCAACGCGCACGCCACCGGCACCCCGGCCGGCGACCTCGCCGAGTTCACCACCCTGCGCGAGTACTACGGAACCCGGGGCCCCGCCTCCGTCACGTCCAACAAGTCGCTGATCGGGCACACCGGCTGGGCCGCGGGCGTCGTCTCGCTCATCGAGAACGTCCTGGGCCTGCACGAGGGCACCATCCCCGGCCAGTTCCGCTTCAGCACGCCCCGCGAGGACTTCCGGCTGGACGAGACCGGCCTGGAGATCACGCCGGAGCACCGGGAGTGGCGGAAGCTGCCCGACCGGCCGCGCCTGGCCGCCGTCTCCGGCTTCGGCTTCGGCGGCACCAACGCCCACCTGATCGTCGCCGAGGACCGCCCGGCCGACCGCGCCGCGGCCGCCGACCAGCCCGCCGCGGCCGCCGCCGGGAAGGTGCCCGACCCCGGCAGCCGGGTGGCGATCGTCGGCTGGTCGGCGCACCTGCCGGGGCTGGCGACCCGCGAGGACGTCACCCGCTGGCTCGACGGCGGCCCGCGGCCGGGGACCACCTTCGGCGACGTCTACCCCTCGCCGCCGTTCAACAAGGTCCGGCTGCCACCGAAGACCATCCGCGCCCTGGACCGCTGCCAGCTGATGATCCTGGAGTGCGCCCACCAGCTGCGCGACCAGATCCCCGGGTTCTGGCAGCAGCAGACCCTGAACACCGGCGTGTTCGTCGGCCACATGGGCCCCACCCGCGCGGCCATGCTGTACGCCAACCGCTGCTACCTGGACGACATCGAGGAAGCCCTCGCCGGCGTGCGCTCGACGCGGGTGCCCGCCGTGCTGGAGAAGCTGCGCGCCCGGGTGCGGGAGATGATCCCGGCGTCCAACGAGGACTCCTTCCCCGGCCAGATGCCCAACATCATCTCCGCGCGGGTGGCGAACTACTTCGACCTGCACGGCCCGAACATGACGATGGACTCCGGGTTCGCCTCCGCCCTGTCCTCCATCACCTCCGCCAGCCGCTACCTGCGCACCGGCGAGCTGGACTTCGCCCTCGCCGGCGGCATCAACGGCAACAACCTGCCCGAGTACCGGTCGCTGATCGGCGAGCTGCTGCCGGCGTCGGCCGACGAACTGGCCGAAGGCGCCTTCCTGTTCGCCCTGACCACCGAGGAGCGGGCCCGCGCCGCCGGTCTGAAGGTCCTCGCGTACGTCGACGAGCAGCTCGCCGACGCCGCCCTGAGCGGTCCGCGGGCCGCCGAGGACGCCGTGGAGCTGTGCGGCGCGCCCGCCCCGGAGAACGCCCGGTACCTCGGCGCGGCGGGCGGCCTGGCGGTGCTGAAGGCCCTGCACCGGCCCGCGGGCACGGTGGTGGGCATCGCCACCGACGGCAGCGAGAGCGCCGCGGGCGGCCGGCTGCGGCTGACCATCCCCGGCGGCGACCGGCCCGCCGCCCCCGGCGCCCGCGCCGACGGGGCCAAGGCCCCCGCGGCCCGGCCCGCCGGCCGCCTCCCGCTGCCCGCCGCCTTCGCCACCGACACGGCGATGCCCGACGGCTCTGCGCTGCGGGTGCGCCGCCAGGTGCCGGTGCTCACCGAGGTGCCCGCCCGCGCGGCGCGCGCCCAGGTGCCGTTCCTGCCGCGCGGCGCCGTGGTGCTCACCGACGCGCCCGGCCCGCTGGCCGCCGCCGCCGGTCCGGACGCCGGGATCACCGTGCTGTCCGCCGTGCCGCTCGACGCGCCGCGCCCGGGCTGGCACCACCTCGCCGAGGTGACCCCGGAGGCGGTCCGCGAGGTGCTGGCGGGCGCCGGACCGGCGGTGCGCCACGTGCGGGTGCTCAGCGACCTCGGCCGCTCGGCCCCGCCCGACACGGCCCTCACCGAGCGCCCGGCGGCCCTGACCGCCCTGCACGACGCCGCGTACCTGACCCTCCAGTCCGCGTACGACGACCTGGCCGACCCGGCCTCCTCGTTCGCGGTGCTGCTGCTGGGCGCGGCCGACCCGGACACCGGCACGCCGCACCCGTACACCGGCCTGTTCTCCGGGCTGCTGAAGACCGCCGCCCTGGAGCGGGACGCGTGCCTGGCGTACGGCCTGTTCACCACGGGTACGGACGTGCCCGCCGCCCTCGCGCTCGCCGAGCGGGAGAGCGCGGCGGCCCGCGACTTCCCCGTCGTCTTCGACATCGGCGGCAGCCGCCGCGTGTACCGGCTGCGCGACGAGCCGAGCGACCTGTCCGGCGGCGGCCCGGCCGTGCTGGACCGGGACTCGGTGCTGGTCGTGGCGGGCGGCGCGCGCGGCATCACCGCCGAGGTGGTCAAGGCCGTCGCCGAGCACTTCCGGCCGCGCATCTACGTCCTGGGCAGCAACACGCTGGACAGCCACCCGGCGTGGGTGTTCGCCGGCACCGACGAGGAGTTCGCGGCGGGCCGGTCCGGCTACATCAGGTCCGAGGTGGCCAAGCGCGACGGGCGCACCGTCGCCGACATCAACCGCGGCTTCGACCGGCTGCTCAACGCCCGCTGGGCGCGCCGCAACCTCGACGAGATGGAGGCGCACAGCGGCCCGGGCCGGGTCACCTACCTGGCCTGCGACACCCGCGACGGCGCCGCGGTGCGCGCCGCGCTCGGCCGGGTGCTGGACGAGCAGGGCCGCGTGGACCTGCTGATCAACGCGGCCGGACTCCAGCGCTCGGGGCTCATCAAGGACAAGAGCTTCGCGGAGTTCACCGCCATCCGCGACCTGAAGCTGGACTCCTACCTCAACCTCAAGGAGGCGCTGCGCGACGCGCCGCCGCGCCTGTGGTGCAACTTCGGCTCCCTGCTGGGCTACTTCGGCCAGCTCGGCGAGGCGGACTACGCCGCGGCCAACGACTTCCTGGCCGGCGCCGCCACGTACGCCGCGAGCCGGCCGGACGCGCCCGGCGAGGAGTTCACCATCGGCTGGACGCTGTGGGAGGGCGTCGGCATGGGCGCCAACGAGCTGACCAAGGCGTACTACGAGCGGGCCGGCTCCTACAGCAGCATGTCCATCGCCGAGGGAGTCCAGCATTTCGTCCAGGAACTGCACGCGCCCGTACGCCGCCCCTCCCTGGTGCACCTGGGCGAGGCCGAGCGGGCCACCGTCGAGCGCTTCTACCCCGGCTACCTGGCCGCGGGTGCGGGCGAGCCCCGGGCGCCGCGGCCGGGCGGCTTCTTCCTGCGCCGCCTGGTCTCAAGGGACGCTTCCTCGGTGGTCTTCGAGTGCCCCTTCGACCTGGAGACCGACGCCTACCTCACGCACCACACGGTGCGCGGCGAGGCCACGCTGCCGGGGACGTTCGTCACCGAGCTGGCCGCCGAGGCGGCCCGGTACCTGGTGCCCGGCAAGCGGGTCATCGCCTTCGAGGACCTGCGGTTCGAGCACTTCCTGCGGGTCTACCGCGACGTGCCGACCGGGGCCAAGCGCATCCGCGCCGAACGGGCCGACGCGCCCGGCGACGCCACCGTCGTCCAGGTGCTCATCACCGAGGACGTGGTGGCGCCCGGCGGTCGGGTGCTGAAGAAGGACCGGGTCCACTTCACGGCCCGCGTGCTGCTGGACGACGCCTTCCCGGAGGCGCCGCGCTGGGAGCCGTGGGAGCCGGCCGCCGAGACGCCGGTGCCCGACCCGTACCACCAGCCGGGCGCGCCGGTGAAGCTGACCGGCCCGTTCGTGTCCACCGCGGACACCCGCGTGCACCCCCGGGGCAAGCGCGCCCGGTACGCGCCGGCCATCCCCGCGGGCGACCCGGTGTGGTCCCGCTTCACCGTGCCCAGCATCCTGCTGGACGGGCTGGCCCGGGTCGGCGTGCTGGACCTGGTCGACGGCCACCTGGTGCCGGTCGCGGCGCCGCTGTCGATCCGCCGCATCGACCTGTACGAGGACACCAGCGACCACGCCCTGGCCGCCGCGGGCGAGCCGGTCGAGCTGTACGCCACCCCGCCGGGCTTCGACCTGGCCGCCGACGCGGTCAGCAACCGCTTCGTGGCCGCCCGCGCGGACGGCCGGATGCTGCTGCAGATGAAGGACCTCAAGGCCACGCTCATCGGCTATGTCGACGCGCGGACCGGCGAGGCCGTGCCCGCCGACCGGGCCTGACCGCCCGAGACCGGAAGAAGGGCAGGAAGGAGATGACCGTGCCGTCTGCGCTGACCCCGCCGCTGCCGCGGGCCTGGCCCCGGCCGCCCGCCGAGGCACCGGTGCCGGAGGACGCGCCGGTGCAGCCGGTGAGCCGCATGGTGTGGCGGCTGACCGAGCTGCCCCCGGCCGCGCCGCCGCCCGCCCGGCTCGCGTCCTTACGGGTGCTGCTGCTGGGCGGCGACGAGGAGACCGCCGCCGCCGTGGAGCGGGAGCTGAAGGGCCACGGCGCGCAGGTGCGCCGCGGCCCCGAGGCCCTGGGCCCGGTGGACGCCGTGGTGGACCTGACCGCCGGGCCCGGCGCGGGCCGCCCGTTCGACGGGCGTACGGCCGGCACCTGGCGGGCGGCGCTGACCGAGACCGTCACCGCGCTGCGCGGCGTGTACGACGACTGGGCGGCCGAGACCGCCGCCGACCGGCTGTACTACCTGGCCGTCACCTACCTGGGCGGCGGCATGGGCCAGCACCCCGCCGACCGGCTGGAGCAGCCGCTCGGCGGCATCTGGGCGGGCCTGGCCAAGACGCTGCACCGGGAGTTCCCCAACTGCAACGCGCGCGTGGTCGACATCGACCCGGCCGCCCGCGCGGACCTGCCCGGCATCCTGGCCGCCGAGCTGGGCCGCCCCGGGGAGATCGAGGTCGGCTACCGCGACGGGCGGCGGCTGACGCTGACGCCCGTCGCGGAGCCCGTCGGCCCGCCCACCGCCGCCCTGGGCCCGGGCGACACCGTGCTGGTCTCCGGCGGCGGCCGCGGCATCGGCTGGGAGCTGGCCCGTACGCTCGCCGAACGGCACGGCGTACGGGTCGTGGTCACCGGCCGGGAGGCGTTCCCCGTCGGCGACGAGCCGTGGTTCGGCGCCGACGAGGCCGGCTGGCGCGCCTACGAGAAGCAGGCGTGGGCCGGCCGCGGCGGTCGGTCGCCGGCGGACGTCCGCCGCGACCTGGCCCGCACCCGCCGCCTGTGGGAGCTGGCCGGCAACGTCACCGCGGCGCGCCGGCAGGGCCTGGCGGTGGAGTACGCGCGCTGCGACTTCACCGACCCCGCCCAGGTGCGCGAGCTGATCGCCCGCGAGCGCGGCACGCTCGCCGGCGTGGTGCACAACGCGGGCGTGGACACCGCGGCCCGGCTGCCGAAGAAGACCGACGAGGAGATCCTGCGCACCGTCGAGGTCAAGATCGACGGCTTCCTCAGCCTCTTCGCCGAGGTGCGGGAACTGGACCTGGCATTCTTCTGCAACGTCGGCTCCCTCACCGGGCGGCTGGGCGGCATGGTCGGCCAGCTGGAGTACGCCGCGGCCAACGACGGCCTGGCGCGCCTGGGCAACTGGGCCGCCCGCCGGGCCGGCTTCCCGGTGATGACCCTGGCCTGGCCCACCTGGGACCGTATCGGCCTGATCGCCAACTTCTCGGCCACCCTGCGCTACATGGCCGCGATCGACGTGGCCGACGGCCTGCGGCGCTGGGAGGCCGAACTGCTCGCGCCCTCGGTCGGCGAGGTCACCTTCGTCGGACCGCTGGGCCGGGCCGTCGACCCGGGGCAGGCCACCGGCTACCCGGTGGTCCCGGCGCTGCCCGGCTTCGCCTCGGCGTACCCGCGGATCTTCCACCTGGGGCAGGTCACCGAGTTCACCCCGCACGTCCGCCTGGCGGCGCGGTACGCCGTGCACCGCGACTGGGCGCCGGTGCTCGGCGACTTCCAGATCGACGGCGCCGACGCGCTGCCGGTCGGCCTGCTGCTGGAGAACGCGGTACGGGCCGCCGAGTGGATCGTCCCCGAGGACTTCCCCGCGCTGCGCCTGAGCTGCCTGGAGGACGTCGTGGTGCCGCTGTCGCTGCTGCGCCTGGACGGCCCGCGCCTGGACCTGCTGCGCGAGGTGCGCGGCGGCTACCAGGGCCGCGACTGGGTGGTGCACGTGACCTACCGGCGCGCGGAAGACGGCGGCGGCGGCCCGCGGGCGAGCCTGCGCCTGGTGTACGAGACCGGCCAGGGCCGCAGCCCCGCGCCGCCGCGCCCCGCCGTCGCCCAGAGCACCACGCTGCGCTCCGGCCCGCCGTTCCTGCACTGGCGGTCCGCCGTGGTGCCGATGGCGACCTGGACCACCGGCCCCGACGGGCGGCCGGTCGTCGAGGTGCGGCCCTGTGAGCCCAACGACCTGTGGGCGACCCCGCAGGTGCCCCGTACGGCCCTGCCGCTCGCCGCCCTGGAGAACGTGGTGCGCCGGTGCGCCATGCAGGGCGACCGGCTGTCGGTCACCGTCGACCCGCTGGTCATAGGGCGGATCGCGCTGCACGCCGCCGCGGCCGGCCCGGTCCGGGTCGAGGGCGATCCCGCGCTCGGCGTGTGGCGGGTGACGAACGCCGGCTCCGCGGAGCCGGTGGCGACGGTATCGGGCCTCACCGGCCCGCCCGAAGGCTCCGCCGGCCGGCCGATCGGTTGACCGGCGGAAAGCAGTACCACCAGCAACACATCCCGTACGACCACATGACGATCAACGGAGGAACGACATGGCCACCCGCGAGCAGAACAAGGCCACGCTGGAGCACTACTACGAGGAGTGCCTGAACAAGGGCAATCTGGACGCTGTCTACGACAAGGCGATCAAGGACCACATCAGCCACGGCACCGCGCCCAACGGCTACGACGGCGTGGAGCACCTGAAGGAGTGGGTGCGCCTCCAGCTCGCGTCCTTCCCCGACCTGCACGTCACCGTGGACGACTGGATCATCGAGGGCGACAAGGTCGTCAGCCGGTTCACCGCGCGCGGCACCCACACCGGGGAGCCCTACGGCGGCCTGATCCCGGCCCGCGGCCGGAAGATCGAGATCTCCGGCATCGTCATCGACGACTTCAACGAGGACGGCAAGATCGTCGAGAGCTGGTTCGCGCTGGACAGCTACGACCTCGCCACGCAGCTCGGCGCGTTCGACGCGCCCGAGGCGTGACCCGCCGCACCACGCCGGCCCCGGACTCCGGGGCCGGCACCCCGGTGCTGATCACCGGCTGCTCCTCGGGGATCGGCCGGGCCACCGCACTGCGCCTGCACGGGGCCGGCCGCGCCGTGTACGCCACCGCCCGGCGGCCCGAGACGCTGCGGGACCTCGCGGCGGCGGGCATCCGCACGCTCCAGCTCGACGTCACCGACGAGGACAGCATGGCGACCGCCGTCGCCAAGGTGGAGGCCGAGCACGGCGCGGTCGGCGCGCTGGTCAACAGCGCGGGCTACGCCCTGTCGGGCGCCGTGGAGAGCGCGAGCCCGGAGGCGGTGCGCGCCCAGTTCGAGACCAACGTCTTCGGCCTGGTGCGGCTGACCCAGCTCGTGCTGCCCGCGATGCGCGCCCGCGGCGCGGGCACCGTCGTCAACGTCTCGTCCATCTTCGGCCGGTACGCCGTGCCCGGAGGCGGCTTCTACCACGCCACCAAGCACGCCGTGGAGGCCCTCAGCGACGCGCTGCGCCTGGAGGCCGCCCCGTTCGGCGTGCGCGTGGTGCTCGTCGAGCCGGGCCCGGTGCGCACCACCGAGTTCGGCGCCAAGTTCGCCGGCCAGCTCGGCGACGGCGGCTCGGGAGGTACGGACCGTACGGGCGCGCAAGGTGGGGACGACGGGCCGTACGGCGCCTTCCACCGGCAGCTGGCCGACTACTTCGACGCGATCTACACCGGCGGCCGCCGGACCCTGGCCGGCACCTTCGCCATCCAGGCCGACGACGTGGCCGCGGTGGTGGCGAAGGCGCTGCGCGCGCCCCGCCCCCGCTCCCGCTACACCGTCGGGTTCCTCGCCCGCAGCACGATCGCCTTCCGCAGGCTGGCCCCGGACGTCATCTTCGACAACCTATTCGTGCGCCGCCAGTTCCCGGTCCCGCGGGCCCCGGGGCGGCCACAGCAAGGAGACCACCGATGACCACCGCGACCCGCGCGAAGAACCGCGCGCCCGGTCCCAAGGGCGCTCCGCTGCTGGGCAGCCTGGGCCCCTGGAAGCGCAACACCGCCGAGTTCCTGCTCGGCCTGCAGCGCGACTACGGCGAGATCGTGCGCATGCAGCTCGGCCCGTTCACCGTGCACCAGGTCACCGAGCCCGAGGCGGTGCGGCGCGTGCTGGTGGAGAACAACGGCAACTACGTGCGCGGCCCGCTGTACGAGCAGTTCCGCGTCGTCATGGGCAAGGGCCTGCTGACCACGGACGGCGAGTTCTGGCGCGGCCACCGCCGGGCCGTGCAGCCGGTGTTCCTGAAGAACGCCGTCGCCGACATCATCCCCAACCTCGTCCAGGCGACGAACGAGATGCTGGAGGGCTGGGAGCGCAAGGCCGCCGCCGGCGAGCCGGTCGACCTGATGACCGACATGCTGAAGCTGACCCTGGTCACCCTCAGCCGCTCGCTGTTCGCCTACGACATCAACCCGTCCACCGCGCTGCTGAAGACCATCGTGGACGACGTGGTCGAGGTGATGTTCCGGCGCGGCGTGCCCTCGGAGATGCTGCCGTCCTGGGTGCCCACCGAGCGCAAACGCAAGATCACCCGCATCCACCGGGCGTTCGACCGGGTCGTGGCCGACGTGCGCCGGCAGTACGCGCAGACCGGCGAGGGGCCGCTGATCGGGCTCATGGAGCAGGCCGCCGACCCGGAGACCGGCAGGCCCTGGACGGCCCAGCAGATCAAGGACGAACTCCTCACGGTCTACCTGGCCGGCCACGAGACCACCGCCGTCGCGCTGTGCTGGACGCTGCTGTCCGTCGCCCACCACCCGCACGTCCAGGAGGAGCTGGACGCGGAGATCGCCACCGTCCTGGGCGGCGCGCCGCCGGACGCGGCCACCGCCGAGTCCCTGACGTACACCAAGATGGTGGTGGACGAGAGCCTGCGCATGCACCCGCCCATCTGGATCTTCCCCCGGGCCGCGGTGGAGCCGGACGAGCTGGGCGGCTACGACGTCGACGCCGGCGACTCGATCCTGCTGTCGCCGCTGGTGTCCCACCACAACCCGCGCCACTGGGACAACCCGCTGGCCTTCGACCCGTACCGCTTCACCCCGCAGGCCGTCAAGGAGCGGCCGCGGATGGCGTACCTGCCCTTCGGCTCCGGACCCCGGCAGTGCGTGGGCAACTTCATGGCCCTGCTCGAACTGCGGGTCATCGTCGCGATGATCAACCAGCGGTTCCGCCTCAGCCGCGTCCCCGGGGACTCCCTCCAGTACGGCTCCCCGGTGATCTCGCTGCGCCCCGTCAAGGACGTGATGGTGACGGTGCGGGCGCGCGAGCGCGGCACGGCGGTCCCGGCCGCCCGTCCGGCCGCCCACCCGGCCGGCTCCGCCGCCCCCCTGTCCTGCCCGCACACCGGCTCGTGACCGGCGGGCGGGCGCCGGTCCGGGCGGGAGCCGCACTCCCGTCCGGACCGGCGTCGCCCGCGCCCGCTCGTAAGCCCGCTTAGACCACCGCCTCGAACAGCGCCACCGTGCCGTGCACCGCGAGGCGGTGGCGGGTGAACCGGGTGCGCAGCGCCTCCGCGAGCAGGTCCAGGGAGTCCTCGGTGTTGTTGAGGACCCCCTGCCGCACCAGCAGGTTCATCTGCAACCGGGACAGCGGCGTGTGCCGCACCCCGTGCGCCAGCACCGTGCCGCCGAACACCCGCGCCCCCGGCTCCAGGTGCGGCAGCAGGTGGTCGAAGACCGCGAACTTCTCCGGCGCGCCCGACGGCAGGCAGTGCAGCACGTAGTTCAGCGCCGCCGAGTCGAAGCGCCGCCCCTGAAGGTCCATCGGCTTCAGGACGTCGCGGCGCAGCGCCGCCGGGCGGTAGCGGGCGATCCGCCGGCCCGCCGTGGCCAGCACCGTCGGGCTCAGGTCCACCAGGGTGACCTGCGGGCCGGGGTCCGGGAACCGGCAGCGGTCCAGGAAGTAGCCGGTGCCCGGGCCGACCTCCAGGTGCCGGGCGGAGACGTTCCGGTCGTACAGCGCGAGCATGTCCCCGGCCGGGCAGCGCCAGACGAACCGGGAGACCGCGCCGAGTACGAGGGCGTCGTACGCCGCCAGCACGGGAGCCGAGTAGGCCGCGACCGCCGACGCGCTGTCGCGCTCCGCCGCGTTGTCCTGGTGTCCCACCGATGATTCCCCTCCCCGTCGCCGAGCGCGCCCGCGCGCGCCGGCCCCCGCTCCGCGCTCGCGCGCGGACGCGTATCCCTCCGCCACAGATTCTCCGTCGCGGGATCCGGATGCGCAGCCGCCCCGGTGTATCTGCCCCGCGGTCCGCCGGATCTGTTGGGCAGTGCGGAATCCACGGGGAGAAGGGCCTTGTCGTGCAAGAGGTGGGGCAAGCGGGAGAGTGGGACGTCATCGTCGTCGGCAGCGGCCTGGGAGGAGTCAGCGCTGCCGCCATTCTGGCCCGCTCCGGGCTGAAGGTCCTGGTGTGCGAGCAGAGCGACGGCGTCGGCGGCCTCGCGCACGCCTTCCAGCGGGACGGGCGGACCTTCGACTCGGCGATCCGCGTGCTGGCCGAGGGCGAGATGGTGCAGGGGCTGCTGGACTGGCTGGGCGTGGCGGACCAGTGCGAGCTGACCGTCATCGACCACCTCTACGAGGCGCGGTTCCCCGACAGGAGCGTGTTCGCGCCCACGGGGCTTGAGGAGTTCATGGAGGCGCACATCCGCCTCTTCCCCGGTGAGGCCGAGGGGATCCGGGCCTTCTTCCAGCTGCGCCGCCAGATGTTCCTGGAGACCGCGCAGGCGCCGATGCGGGTGACGGACCCCTCGGCGCTCGGGCAGCTCGCCGAGCTGCTGCCGACCCTGATGAAGTACCGGACGGCCACGCTCCAGCAGGTGATGGACGAGTACCTGCGCGACCCGCGGCTGAAGGCCATGTGCTCGGCCCTGTGGCCGTACATGGGCGCGCCGCCCTCGCAGCTGTCGTTCTTCGCCTACTCCCAGTTCATCGGCGTGCTCATCGACGGGCCCTCGTACTGCCGGGGCAGCTTCCAGAAGCTGGTGGACGCCTTCGTCACCGCCGTACGGCGCGGCGGCGGGCAGGTGGCCACCGGCACGCCGGTGGAGAGGATCCTGCTGCACCCCGACGGCCGGGTCGCCGGGGTGCGGACGGCGGCGGGGGAGGTGTGCACCGCGCCGGTGGTGGTCTCCAACGCCGACGCCCGGCACACCTTCGAGGAGCTGGTGGGCGCCGAGCACCTGCCCGGGGCGTACGCGCGGCGGCTGCGCAGGCTGCGGCCGTCGATGTCGGCCTGCGTGGTGTACGCGGCGACCACCCAGGACGTCCTCGCCCAGCAGCCGGCCCACGAGACGTTCGTCTACCGGCACTGGGACCACGAGGACACCTGGCGTGACCTGCTGGCCGGCCGGCCGGGCGGCATGTCGCTGTCGATCATGACCATGCTCGACCCGGGCCTCGCGCCGCCCGGCGAGCACCTGCTCATCGCCACCGCCGTGGCGCCCTGGCGGCTGCCCGACGGACAGTCCTGGCACGAGCGCAAGGACGCCTTCGCCGACAGCCTGCTCGGCGAGTTCGAGACCGTGATCCCGGACCTGCGCAAGCACCTGACGTTTGTGCAGGCCGGCACCCCGCAGACCATCCAGCGGTACACCCGCAACCACGAGGGTGCCACGTACGGCTGGGCGATGGGCCCGCACCAGATCGGCGGCAAGCGGCTGCCGCACGACACGCCCGTGCCCGGGCTCTTCCTCTCCGGCCACTGGACCGAGGAGGGACCCGCGTCCTTCCGCGTGATCCTCTCCGGCATGAACACCGCCCGGCAGGTCCTCGGCCACCTCGGCACCGGACTCGACGTACCGACCTTCAAACCCGACGACGTTCCGCAGCTCGCGCTGTGACCCCGGCGGCCGGGCGCCCGCGGCCGGGCGCCCCAGACCACGCGAAAGGCCCCCACATGACGACCGCTCTCGTGCCCCCCGGCCCGCGGGGACACCCCGTGCTCGGCAGCATCCGGGAGATCCAGCGGGACAACGTGTCCGCGTTCATGGACGCGTTCCGCCACCACGGCGACATCGTGAACTTCCGCGGCCCGCTGCGCATCCAGCTGCTGGCCCACCCGGACTACGTGCAGCACGTGCTGCGCGACCAGCACAAGCACTACCCGCGGCCCCGCAAGGTGCAGGGCTGCCTGAGCACCATCGTCGGCGACGGCCTGGTCGCCGCCGAGGGCGCGTCCTGGCTGCGCTCGCGGCGGCTCACCCAGCCCGCCTTCCACCGCGACGCGCTGCGCCGGTTCGGCGAGACGTTCACCGCGACCACCGCCGAACTGCTCGACGGCTGGCAGCGGCGCGGCCGCGACGCGGGCCCGGTGGACGTGAAGTCGGAGATGATGCACCTGAGCCTGGCCAACCTGGCGCGGGCGCTGTTCAAGACCGACCTCACCGAGGCGATCACCCGGATCGAGCCCGCCGTGCAGCGGGCGCTGGCCTTCACCCACCGGCGCATGACCTCCCCGGTCGACCCGCTGCGCGTGCCCTCCCAGGGGCGGCGGCGGTTCCTCGACGCGCTCGGCACGGTCAACTCGGTGCTCCACCCCATGATCACCGAGCGGCGCCGGACGGGCGGCTCCGACGACCTGGTCGGCATGCTGCTGGGCGCCACCGACCCCGAGACGGGCGAGGCGTTCACCGACGCGCAGATCAGGGACGAGGTGAGCGGCTTCTTCGTGGCCGGCCACGAGACGGTCTCCACCGCCCTGACCTGGACCTGGTACCTGCTGTCGCTCAACCCCGAGAGCGCGCGGCGGCTGCGGGCGGAGGTGGACGAGGTGCTCGCGGGCCGGGTGCCCACCGTCGAGGACCTGCCGAAGCTCACGTACACCACCATGGTCGTCCAGGAGGCCATGCGCCTGTTCCCGCCGATCTTCGTCTACATGCGGTGCGCCGCACAGGACGACACGATCGGCGGCTACCACGTGCCCGCGGGCCGGTGGGTGGTGGTGTGCCCGTACGTGACCCACCGGCATCCGGAGTTCTGGGACAACCCCGAGGGGTTCGAGCCCGAGCGGTTCACCCCCGCCCGCAGCGCGGACCGGCACCGGATGGCGTACCTGCCGTTCGGCGCGGGTCCGCGCAAGTGCATCGGCGACTCGTTCGCCATGCTCCAGATGCCCCTGGTGATCGCCATGATCGCGCAGCGCTTCCGGCTCGACCTGGTGGAGGGCCAGCACGTCGTGCCCGAGCCGGCGATCTCCCTGCGCCCGCGCGACCCGATGTGGATGTGGCTCCGACCGGTCGAGGAGACCTCGTGATGGTGACGACGACGCCCCGGCAGGCCCCCGGCCCCCGCGGCGAGCCGGTGCTCGGCAACGCGCGCGCCTTCCAGCGCGACATCCTGCACACCCTGCAACAGGGCCGGCGGGAGTACGGCGACGTGGTGCGCTTCGAGGGCATCGGACCGCTCTTCCCGGTGTACCTCGTCAGCCACCCGGAAGGCGTCAAGGAGATCCTGCAGGACAAGCACCGCAACTTCCCCAAGACGCCGTTCGTCAGCGACCGCTGGCGGGCGCTGGTGGGCGACGGGCTCATCTGCAGCGAGGGCGAGCTGTGGAAGCGGCAGCGCAGGCTGTGCCAGCCCGCCTTCCACCGCCGGCTGATCACCAGCTTCGGCACCGGCATGACCGAGGCCGCGGCCGACCTGCTGGACCGCTGGGAGGGCGCCGCGGCGGCGCACCGCGAGGTCGACGTCACCCTCGACATCACCCGGCTGGCCCTGGGCGTGCTCGGCGGCGCGCTGTTCGGCGCCGACTGGCGGCGCGACTCCGAGGTCATGGCGCACGCCGTCGAGGTCGCCATCGGCGAGGCGTACCGCAAGTTCGGCACCCTCGTCAGCATCCCGGAGAGCGTGCCCACCCCGGCCAACCTGCGGTTCGTACGGGCCAGGAAGCAGCTCGACGAGATCATCTACCGCGTCATCGACGAGCGGCGCGCCGACCGCGGACCGCACCCGGACGACCTGCTGGAGGCGCTGCTGACCGCCACCGAGGACGACGGCACCGGCATGACGGTCGAGCAGGTCCGCAACGAGCTGATGACCTTCATGTTCGGCGGCCACGAGACGGTCGCCTCCGGCCTGACCTGGTCGCTGTACCTGCTCTCCCGGCACCCCGAGGTCGCCGGGCGGCTGGAGGCCGAGGTGGACGCGGTCCTCGGCGGCCGCGTGCCGGGCGTGGACGACCTGCCCGGGCTGCCGTACCTGGACCGGGTGGTGCGCGAGTGCCTGCGGCTGTACCCCCCGGTGTCGCTGATCTCCCGCACCCCGCTGGAGGACGACACGGTGCTCGGGTACGCGATCCCCAAGGGCTCGATGGTCCTGCTGTCGGCGTACGTGACCCACCGGCACCCCGGCTTCTGGCCCAACCCGGAGGGCTTCGACCCCGACCGCTGGATCCCCCTCGGCGAACAGGGCCCGCACCGCTACGCGTGGTGGCCGTTCTCCGGCGGCCCGCGCAAGTGCATCGGCGACGTCTTCGGGCTCCAGGAGATGAAGCTCGTCCTGGCCATGGCCGCCCAGCGGATCCGGGTGTCGGTGGCGCCCGGCCACCCCGTCGTGCCCCGGCCCGGCCTGACCCTCGGCCAGGAGCACGGCGTCTACGCCATGGTCACCGCGCGCGGCCGAGCCCCGCGGGCGGCCGCCGCCCCCGCCCGCCCCGCGGCCGGCGGGTCCGCCGCCGCCGCGGCGCCGGCCCCGGGCCGCTGCCCCGTCACCGGAGCCGGCGCATGACCGCCCCCGCCGCGGCACGCGTCGCCGACGCCGGTCTTGAGGCGGTGTGGGCCTGGGTCCACGAGGGCGGCAACGCACGCCGCCTCACCGTGGCCGACCGGCTGGTCACCGGCGACTTCGCGCTGCACGGGCCGCCGTGCCTGGGCACCGCGGCGCGCGGCCCGCAGGGGCTGCGCGACCACCTGACCGGCCTGCACCGGGCCTTCCCCGACCTGCTGACCGAGGTGGCCGACCTGTTCGGCCACGGCGACCGGGTGGTGGCCCGGCTCCTGCACCGCGGCACCCACCGCGGGCCCTGGCTGGGCGTCCCGGCCACCGGCCGGACGGTGGAGTTCTCGCAGACCGTCGTCTTCCGCACGGCGGGCGCGAAGATCGCCGAGGCGTGGCAGGAGATCGACGCCGCCGGCACGCTGTTCACCCTCGGCGGCGCGCCCCCGATGGGCTCCACGCCCGCCTCGGCGCTCGGCTGGGCTCTCACCACCGCCCACCGCAGGGTCCACCACCGGGTGCCGCAGCGCCAGCCGTGGCCGTGGCGCGGCACCGCCCGGCAGCACGTCCCGCCCTTCCCCGGCGCCCTGAGCGGCACCGGCGAGGCGACCGAGGAGCAGCGGGAGGCGAACACCCTGCCGCTGCGCCGCTGGATCGACGAGTGCGTCAACCAGCAGGACACCGCCGTGTGCGAGGAGGTCTTCCACGCGGACTACGTCGGCCACTCGCCGCCGCACGCCGAACCGGAGCCGCTGCACGGCCCGGCCGGATACGCCCGCTTCCTGGGCCGTATCCTGACCGGCTTCCCGGACGCCCGCGCCGAGATCCAGGACCTGGTCCCGGTCGACGACCGGGTCGCCTGCCGGGTCCGGATGACCGGCACCCACCTGAACGCCTACCGGGGGCTGCCGGCCACCGGGCGGCCGTTCGTGATGACCCAGACGGTGATCTGCCGCATCGAGGACGGCCGCATCGTGGAGAGCTGGCAGGAGATCGACGCGCTGGGCATGATGCTCCAGTTCGGCGTCGTACCGCGGATCGGCACCGGCCCGCTGGGCCATCTGGCGTGGTTCGCCGCGCTGGCCGGGACGCTGGCCACCGCCCCGCGGCGGATCGCCGCCCACTCCAGGGAGGCGGCGCGATGACCGCCACCCGGACCGTGGACGACGAGCGGCTGGTCTCGCGCACCCTGGAGGCGTTCGGCGGCGCCGAGCGCTGGCGCCGGGCCGAGCGGGTGGAGGTCGAACTCTCCTGCGGCGGGCCGCTCTTCCGCTGGAAGCGGGGCCGCGCCGGGACCCGGCACGGGCTGCGGGTCACGCTGGAGGTGGCCCGGCAGCACATCCGCCTGCACGACTGGGACGGCCCCTTCGACGGCGTGCTGGAAGGCCACGAGGTGCGCCTGGAGCGGGACGGCGTGGTGGCCGAGCGGCGCGCGGACGCCCGCGCGGCCTTCCCCGGCGGGCGCCGGGCGGTGCGCTGGGACGCGCTGGACATGACGTACTTCCTCGGCTACGCGCTGTGGAACTACTTCGCTTTCCCCGCGCTGCTGCTGCGCGACGACATGGAGTGGCGCGCCGAGGGCCCGCACGCGCTCCTCGCCCGGTTCCCCGGGCACCTGGCCACCCACAGCCCCGAGCAGCGGTTCCGGCTCGACCCGGCGACCGGCCTGGTGCGCGAACACGACTACACCGCCGAGGTCTTCGGGAACTGGGCCCGCGCCTGCCACCTGACCGACGCGTACCGGACGGCGGACGGGGTGCCGTACGCCGCCCGCCGCCGGGTGCTGCCGCGGCAGCCGGGCAAGCCGGCGCCGATGGCCCGCCCGGTGCTGATCTGGGCCGACATCCACGACTACGCCCTGACTGTGGGGAGCTGACATGATCAACGGATTGCGGGTCGTCATCGCCGGCGGAGGCGTGGGAGGACTCACCCTCGCCGGCATGCTGACCCGGCGCGGAGCCGAGGTCACGGTCCTCGAACGCGCCCACGAGATGCGCCAGGGCTTCGGCCTGACGATGTGGCCGAACGCCTTCCTCGCCCTGCGGCAGGTGGGCGGCGAGGCGATGTACAAGGCCGTGTGCGAGGTGTCCCAGTCGATGACCCGGCTGCGCTACCGGCTGGGGTCCGGCCGGCTGGTGGCCGACATCGACCTCACCAGCACCCTGGTGCGGCAGTACGGCGAGCCCGGCTACGCGGTCACCCGCATCGAGCTGCTGGAGGCCCTGGCCTCGCAGGCGGGCACCGAGGTGCGGTACGGGGCGGAGGTGACCGACGCGTCGCCGGACGGCACCGTCACGCTCGCCGACGGCGAGGTGCTGCACGCCGACGTGGTGATCGGCGCGGACGGCGCCGGGTCGCGGGTCCGCGCGGCCATCGCGCCGCCCGGCCGGCCGGAGCCCGAAAGCCGCCGCCTGCTGGGCTGGCAGGGCGTGGTGCCGCGGCTGCTGACGCCGTCGCAGACCGAGGCCGAGGTGTACTTCGGCCCCACCGGCTCGTCGGGCATGTTCCCGCTGCCGAACGGCCGGACGTACTGGTTCCTGCTGGACCCGAACCGCGACCGGCCGCGGCTCGACGGGTGGCACGAGGCGATCCGCGGCATGGTGGAGGCCACGCCCGCGGTGTCCATGCACCGGGACGAGGCCCGCGACCGCCCGGCCGACCCGGACTGGGGGGCGGGGCGGGTGACCCTGCTCGGCGACGCGGCGCACCCGTTCCTGCCCACCGCGGGCCAGGGCGCGTGCATCGCCATGGAGGACGCGGCCGTCCTCACCCGCCGGCTGGAGGGCCACTCCGACCCGGTGGCGGCGCTGCGCCGGTTCGAGCGGGACCGCTTCCGGCGGGTCCGCCACGTCCTGCGGGTCTCGCGCAGGCTGCACGGCATGCAGCAGCTCAGGCCGGCCTTCATGCGGCACGCCGGACTCGTCGTCACCCCGACCCCGGTGATCACGCGCATGTACGGCGCGCCGACCTTCCCGATCCCGGAGTTCCTCGGCCGCGACCGGGCCGGGGTGTCCTGAAACGCAAGGGAGCGTACGAGAAGTGGACCGGGCAACCGCACACAGGCGCCGCTGGCAGATCCTGGCCATCCTGTGTCTCAGTATCATCGTGATCGGGCTCGACAACCTGATCCTCAACCTCGCGCTGCCGAGCATCCAGCAGGACCTCGGCGCCTCCGGCCGCGACCTGCAGTGGACCATCGACGCGTACACGCTGCCGTTCGGCGGGCTGCTCCTGCTCGGCGGCGGCCTCGGTGACCGGTACGGCCGCAAGCGGATGCTGTCGCTCGGCCTGCTGGTCTTCCTGGCCTTCTCGCTCGCCGCGGCGTTCGCGCCGGACATCGAGTCCCTGATCGCGGCCCGCGCCGGGATGGGCGTCGGCGGGGCGCTGATCATGCCGGCCACGCTGTCGATCATCAAGGACGTCTTCCCCGCCGAGGAGCAGGCCAAGGCCGTCGGCCTGTGGGCCGGGTCCAGCGCCATCGGCATCCCGCTGGGGCCGGTGATCGGCGGCGTGCTCCTGGACCACTTCTGGTGGGGCTCGGTGTTCCTGGTCAACGTGCCGGTGGTGGTGCTCGCCCTGGTCTGCGGCTTCCTGCTGATCCCCGAGTCGCGCGCGCTGCGCGGCGGCAGGCTCGACCTGGTCGGCGCCGCGCTGTCGGTGGCGACCCTGGGCGTGCTGATCTACGGGATCATCGAGGCGCCGCGCGAGGGCTGGGGGTCGGCCACCACCCTGTCGCTGTTCGCCGCGGGCGCGGCGCTGGCCGTCGCGTTCCTGGCCTGGGAGCGGCGCACCGCGCATCCGCTGATCGACGCGTCGCTGTTCCGCGACGTGTCGTTCTCGGGCGGCGCCGCCGTGGTGGTGTGCATCAACTTCTGCCTGTTCAGCATGCTGTTCGTGGTCACCCAGTACCTCCAGTACGTGCTGGGCCACGACCCCATCGGCGCGGGCCTGCGGCTCCTGCCGAGCTGCACGCTGATCGTGGCGGCGCCGATCGGGGTGCAGCTGGTGGAACGGGTCGGCGTCCGGCGCACGGTCGCGCTCGGCATGCTGGTGCTGGCCGCCGGGATGGGCATGCTGGCCGCCGCCGACGCCTCCTCGGAGGGCCTGGCCCTGTCGGCGCTCGCGGTCCTGGGCGTCGGCATGGGACTGGCGATGCCGCCGTGCGCCAACGCCATCCTGGGGGCGACCCCGGCCGACCAGGCGGGCGCCGGTTCGGCGGTCACCGACTGCTCGGTGCAGGTGGGCGGCGCGCTGGGCATCGCGGTGGGCGGCAGCGTGCTGGCCACCTCCTACCGCGGCTCCCTGCCCGACCTGGGGCCGCTGCCGCCGGGGGCGGACGGCCTGGCCCGGGACTCGATCGGCGGCGCGACGGCCGTCGCCGGACGGCTCGGCGGCGCGGGCGACCGGCTGCTGGCCGCCGCGTCGGAGGCCTTCACCGAGGCGCTGCGGGCGGCGATGCTGGTGAGCGCCGGCGTCGCGCTGCTCGGGCTGCTGCTGGCCGTGGCCATCCTGCCCCGGCGCGGGGCCGTGGCGGCGCCGGGCGCCCCGGAGGAGACGGCGCGCCGGAAGGCCGCGGACCAGGTGAGCCACTGAGGCGCNTGGCCGTGGCCATCCTGCCCCGGCGCGGGGCCGTGGCGGCGCCGGGCGCCCCGGAGGAGACGGCGCGCCGGAAGGCCGCGGACCAGGTGAGCCACTGAGGCGCGGGCGGGGGCGGCCGGCCGCCCCCGCCCACTCCCGCACGGCCCGCGGGCCGTGCGACGGCCGGCCGCGCGCACCCCCGTCAGCCCGCGCGGCCGGCCGTTTCGTGCCTTCAGACGCTTCGTGCCTTCAGACGCTTCGTGCCTTCAGACGCTTCGTGCCTTCAGACGCTTCGTGCCTTCAGACCCTTCGTGTCTTCAGGCCCTTCGTGGTTTCAGGCTTTTCGTGGTTTCAGATCCGCTGCCGCACCCGCGGCGCGGCAGCGGCGGCCGGCGCCGGGGCGCGGCGCGCGTCGCGGATCAGCAGGGCCGCGGGCACCAGCCCGAGCAGCAGCGGAGCCGGCTCCAGGATCGCCGCCCCCGCGGCGCACCACGCCGCAAGCCCCCAGCCGATGGACTGGGGCACCACGACGCCCCGCCGGGCCAGGTGCGTGACGAGGGCGCCGAGCAGCAGCAGCGGCACCGCGAAGCTCGCGACGACGAGCCAGAACGCGCCCGCCGCGCCGTCGGGGTGGACGAACTCCTGCCGGGACAGCCCCCACAGGCCGCCGCCGAACCACTCGTCGAGAGATGCCGTGTTCTGCGCGCCCATGCCGACCAGGTGCGCGACGCTGAGAAGGATCAGGCTCCGGCCCGCCCAGAGGCTCATGACGGCCCCCCTTTCGCGAAACTGTCAGTTCCGGAACTGTCGGTAGCGTATCATGGGGGGATGGGACGACCCAGAGACGGCCGGGTGGACGAGGCCATCCTCGACGCGACCCGGAAGCTGCTGGCCGGCAGCGGGTACGCGGGGCTCACCGTGGACGCCGTGGCGGAGCTGGCGGGCATCGGGAAGGCGGCCATCTACCGGCGGTACGCGACCAAGCAGGAGATGGTCTTCGCCGCCGCCGTGCACGGCCGCAGCCTGGCCCCGCCGCCCGACACCGGAGACCTGCTCGGGGACCTCACCGCCCTCGTCGAGGAGATCGTCGGCCGCCTCACCTCGCCCGCCGCCGGGGCCGCGGTCCTCGGGCTGCTCGCCGACGTGGGCTCCTCCGCGGCCCTCGCCGACCGGTTCCACGAGGCGTTCGTCGTCCGCGAGCAGGCCGGCATCGCCGCGCTCCTCGACCGCGCGGTCGCCCGCGGCGAACTGGCCCCCGCGCCCGACGTCGGCCTGGTGCACGCCCTGGTCACCGGCCCCGTCTTCGCCATGCTCTACCTCCAGCGCCGCGCCCCCGACGGGCTGGCCCGCTGGCTGGCCCCGATCGTCGCCGCCGCGCTCACCGGCACGGCCCCGGAGCCGCCGCCCGGCGCCGCCGCCCCGGCCCTGTATCCGGGCCGGACCGGGCCGGATCTGTAGCGGTACGAGCGCACCGCGGACCGGGGCGCCACGACCGACGAGGAGGACGGTGTGACGACCCCCGCGCGCCCCCAGGCGGCCGCCCCGCGGACCAGCCGCACGCCCGCCCAGTGGTACCTGCTGGCCAGCGGCGCGCTGGTGGCCCTGTGGGGACTGGCCGGGTTCTTCGTCAACCGCAGCTTCGCGGTCGGCACGCGCGCGCTGCGCGACCCGGCCAACCACGACACGCTGTGCGGCGTGTTCGTGACCAACGGCTGGCACGACGCCGTCGCCCTCGCCATCGGCACCGTGGCCCTGGTGCTCAGCGGAACGCCGAACGCCTGGATGCACGCCGCCGGCCTCGGCGCGGGCTATCTGGCCGTCACCGTGACCCTGGCGGCCACCGAGCCCTTCCTGCTCGCCGACAACCTCACCAACAACCTCGTCCACCTGCTGCTGGCCCTCGGCGGCCTCGGCACGGCCGCCGTCTCCCGCCCCCGCCGGGCCGCCGCCCCGGCGACCTGACGCTCCGCCGGCCCCCGCGGTGTATCCGCGGCGCCGCCGCCCGGATCTGTCCAGACGAGAACACGGCACCGCCGTGACGGCCTGCGGAGGGGGAGCGGACCAGGTGGAAGAGCACGGGGGAGTGCGGGCGGGCGCGGTGCGCGTCACCGTCGGCGTCGACCTGGTGAAGGTCGCCCGCATGAAGGCGCTGCTGGAGGACAACCCGGCGGCCGAGTCGGAGCTGTTCACCCTCCGGGAGATCCGCTACTGCGCGGGCCGGCGCGACCGGTACGCGCACCTGGCGGCCCGGTTCGCCGCCAAGGAGGCGGCGCTGAAGGCGCTCGGGACGGGCCTCGGCCCCCGGATGCGCTGGACCGACGTCGAGGTGGTCAACGAACCCCTCGGCAGGCCCCGGCTGCACCTGCGCGGAGCCGCCGCCGCGGCGGCCGGGGCGCCGGGCAGCTGGTCGGCCGACATCTCCCTCAGCCACACCGGCGACTACGCCCTGGCCCACGCCGTCCTCGTGCTGCCGCCCGCGGACGCGCCGGCCCCGCCCGCCGACCTCTGACAAGGATCACCATGCGCTTCCATCTGATCGACCGCATCGACCTCCTAGAACCCCACCGCGCCGTGCGCGCCCGCAAGCTGACCTCCCACCAGGAGGAGTACTGGCGCGACGAGGGCCGCGGCCCGGAGATGCCCCGCCCGCTGGTGCTGGAGGCCCTGTGCCAGGCGGGCACCTGGCTGATCATGGGCTCCACCGGGCTGCGCCGCCGCGCCGCCCTGCTGTCCGCCGACACCGTCGCCTTCGACGGCGCGGTCCGGCCCGGCGACGTGCTGGAGGTGGCCGGCCGGGTGGAGTCCTTCGGCGCCGACACGGCCGTGCTCAGCGGCACCGTCGAGGTGGCCGGCCGCACGGTGCTGACCGCCGAGGCGATCATGTGCGCCCTGCTGCCGACCGAGGACCTGGAGGACCCGGCCGCCGTAGAGCGCATGTACGCACTGCTCACCCGGGGCGCGCGCGTCGCCGGGCCGGCCGCGGAGGCGGCGGCGTGAGGCGCGTGGCGATCACCGGCCTGGGCGCGGTCACCCCGGTCGGCCTCGACGCTCCCGCCACCTGGGCCGCGCTCGCCGCCGGACGCAGCGGCGTACGGGAGCTGGAGACCTTCGACGCCCGCACCTTCCCGGTGCGCATCGCCGGGCAGGTCACCGGCTTCGTACCGGAGCGGGTGCTGCCGGACGCCCGCGAGCGCCGGCACCTGTCCCGCGCCGCCCTGTTCGCGCTCGCCGCCGCCCACGAGGCGCTGCGCGACGCGGGGGAGGGCTGGCAGGACATCGACCCCTACCGGCGCGGCACGGCCGTCGGCGGCACGGTCGGCCGGCCCGGGCTGCAGGAACTGGTCGACATGTCGCACCTGATGGAGACCACCGGCCACCGCGGCATGGCCCGCCAGGCGCCCGCCGACGTGCTGCTGCGCGACCAGAACGTCGGCGCCGCGGCCGTCGCCCGGGCCGGCGGCTGCCAGGGCCCGCTGATCAGCGTCAGCACCGCCTGCGCCGGGTCCGCGCACGCCATCGGGGAGGCCTACCGGCGCATCCAGGACGGCGAGTGCCGGCTGATGGTCGCCGGCGGCTTCGACGCCCTGACCACCTGGATGGACGTGGTGGGCTTCTCCCTGCTCGGCGCCGTCACCGACCGCTGGAACCACGCGCCGCACCGCGCCTCCCGCCCCTTCGACGCCCAGCGCTCCGGCTTCGTGCTGGGCGAGGGCGCGGTCATGGCCGTCCTGGAGGACTGGGACACCGCGCGGGCCCGCGGCGCGCGCGTGCACGGCGAACTGCTCGGCTACGGCTCCACCCTCAACGCCTACCGCATCACCGACTCCCCGCCCGACGGCGGCGGCGCCATCGGCGCCATGCAGGACGCGCTCGCCGAGTCCGGGCTCGACCCGTCCGCCGTCGACTACGTGGCCGCGCACGGCACCGGCACCCCCGGCAACGACGCGAGCGAGACGCTGGCCATCAAGAAGGTCTTCGGCACGCACGCGCACGCGCTGTCGGTCAGCTCGCCGAAGTCCATGACCGGCCACCTCACCTCCGCCGCGGCCGGGGTGAACCTGCTCGCCGCGCTCGGCGCGCTGCGCGAGGGCCTGGTGCCGCCGACGGTCAACCTCGACCATCCCGACCCGCGGCTCGACCTCGACTACGTGCCCAACGCCGCCCGCCGCCGCCCGGTGCGCGCGGCGCTGGTGAACGCCTTCGCCTTCGGCGGCACCAACGCCTCGTTCGTCGTCGGCCCCGGGGACGCGCTGCCCGGCGCCCCGGCGACCCCGTCCTCGTAAGGAGCCTGTCCCATGACCCCGCTCGACGAGATCGTCGAGGTGTCGCCCGGGCTGCGGGCCACCGCCCGCACGCACGTGCCGCACACGCTCGCCATCCTCGACAGCCACTTCCCGCGCTTCCCCGTCCTGCCCGGCGTCCTGATCCTGGACGCCCTCGCCGCGGTCGCCGGCCTCGCCCTCGGCTCCGACGACGGGGCGGCCTGGACGCTGGCCGAGGCCCGCCGGGTGCGGTGGCGGCACTACGTCACCCCCGGCGACCGCATGGAGACCACCGTCGAGGTCGCCGAGGTGGCCGGCGGCACCGCGCGGTGCACCGGCACCGTGCGGGTGGACGGCCGCCCGGTCACCACGGTGCGGCTGCTGCGCATGACCCGGGTCGGCGCCGAGGCCCGTATCCCCGGGCCCCGTACGGCGGATGCCCTGACGCCCGACGCCCTGACGCCCGACGCCCTGACGCCCGGCGCCCTGGCTCTCGGTGCCCTGACGGCGGGTGCCCGCACCGCGGGGGAGGAGCGGCCGTGAGCGACGCACCCCCGCGCGGCCGCCGCGTGGTGATCACCGGCATCGGCCTGCTCACCGCCCTCGGCGAGGGACGGCGCGACACCTGGACCCGGCTGCTGGCCGGCGACAGCGCCGTCGGCCCCGTCCGCGGCTACGACCCCGCCTCCTTCCGCACCCGGCTGGCCGCCGAGATCGAGGACTTCGACGCCACCCGGTACGCGCCCCGCCGCGCCCTGCGCACCACCACCCGCAACGACCGACTGGCCATCGCCGGCGCGGCGCTCGCCGTGCGGGACGCGGAGCTGGACTTCGGGGCTTACGACCCGGAGCGCGCCGCGGCGTTCGTCGGCGGCAACAAGGAGATCTCCAACCCCGAGCACCTGCTGCGCGGCAGCCTCGCGGCCCGCCGCCCCGACGGCCGCGCCGACTACGGCCTGCTCGGCGAGCGCGCGTCCGCGGCCTTCTACCCGCTGTACTACGTCGAGGGCCTGCAGTCGGCGGCGCTCTACCACCTGTCGGCCGCGTACGGGCTGAAGGGGCCCAACGCGTACTTCCACGGCACCGCCGACGCCTCCGCCACCGCCGTCGGCCGGGCCTACCGCGCCATCCGGCGCGGCGAGGCCGAGGTCGCGCTGGCCGGCGGCTGCGACGACGCGGCCTCCTGGTGGGTGACGTCCAAGATGGACGGGCTCGGCGTGCTCAGCACCCGCAACGACCTGGGCGCGGAGGCCTTCCGGCCGTACGACGCGGACCGGTCGGGCTCGGTGCTCGGCGACGGCGCGGCCTTCCTGGTGCTGGAGGAGTACCAGGCGGCCCTGCGCCGCGGCGCCCACGTGTACGCCGAGATCCGCGGCTTCGGCTCCACCCTGGACAGCGACCGCCTGCTCACCCCGGCCCCCAGCGGCGCGCCGCTGGCCGCCGCGGTCGGCCACGCGCTCCAGGAGGCGGGCACGGACCCCGGCGGCGTCGACTACGTCGCCACCCACGGCTGCGCCACCCGCGCGGGCGACGCCAGCGAGGCGCGCGCCCTGCGCACCGTGTTCGAGGGCGCGGCGCGCCCCCCGGTGGCCAGCAGCGTCAAACCCGCCACCGGCCACCTGGTCGCCGCCGCGGGCGCGCTCAACGCCGCCGTGTGCGCGCTGGCGATCGACGGCGGCGCCGTGCCGCCGACGCTCAACCTCCAGCGGCCCGACCCCGCGTGCGCCGGCCTGGACTGGGTGCCCGGGCAGGCCCGGGAGATGCCCGTGCGCGGCGCGGTGGCGCTCGCGCGCGGTCTGGAGGGACAGCAGGTGGCGCTGGCCCTCACCGCCGCGTAGGGGGCGCGGCGGTCACGTCCCGGCGCCGTACCGGCGTACGGGCGACGCGGCGGCCCGGCCGGCAGCGGCCGGGCGGCGCCGCGGAGCACATCAGCGGTATCACCACGGGAGGAGAACGGCCGGTGGCCGAGACAGCCGAAACGAAACAGCGGCCCGGCAGGGGGGTGGCCGTGGTCGCGGCCGGGGCGCTGACGTCCCAGGGCGCGGGCGCCGAGGCCCTGTGGCAGGGCGCGCTCGCCGGACGGGTCGCCATCCGGCCCGTCCAGCACCTGGACATGCGGGGCCTGAGCACCAAACTGGCCGGTGAGGTCGACGTGCCCGCCGACCCGCCGCGCGGCTACCGCAGGCCCGCGGACCACCGCGAGCGGGCGCTGGACCTGGCCCTGGTGGCGGCCGGCGAGGCGCTGGCCGACCTGCCCGCCGGGCTGGTCGAGCCCAGCAGGTTCGGCCTGGTGCTGGGCACCTGCAACGCCGGGCTGCTGTCCGCGCGGGCCTGGCTGGAGCGGGCCCGCCGCGGCGCCCCGCCCGACCCGCGGCTGCCGCTGCTGGCCACGCCGCAGGCGCTGGCCGAGGGCGTCGCGGCCGCCTACGGGCTGCGCGGCCCGGTGCTCGCGGTCAACACCGCCTGCGCGTCCGGCGCCAACGCCATCGGGCTCGGCGCCGACCTGGTGCGCCGCGGCCGCGCGGACGCCGTGCTCGCGGGGGGCACGGACGCGCTGTCGGACGTGGTCTTCGCCGGGTTCAACGCCCTGGAGTCGCTGTCGCCCGAACCGGCCGCGCCCTACTCGGGCGACCGGCAGGGCCTGTCGCTGGGCGAGGGCAGCGGCATGGTCCTGCTGGTCGCCACCGACTTCGCCGCCCGGCACGGCCTGCGCCCGCTGGCCGAGGTCGCCGGATACGGCCTGTCGGCCGACGGCTACCACGTCACCGCGCCCCGCCCGGACGGCTCCGGCGCGGCCGAGGCCATCCGCGGCGCGCTGCGCCACGCCGGGCTGCCGCCCGAGCGCGTCGGCTACGTCAACGGGCACGGCACCGGCACCCCGAAGAACGACCCGGCCGAGTCCGCGGCCATCGCCCGGGCCCTGGGCCCGAGCGCCGCCCGTACGCCCGTCAGCAGCACCAAGTCGGTCGTCGGGCACCTGCTGGGCGCGGCGGGCGCGGTCGAGGCCATCGTCACCGCCCGCGCCCTCGACGCGCGGACCGCGCCACCCACCGCCGGCTACACCCGCCCCGACCCGGACTGCCCGCTGGACTACGTGCCCGGCCACGCCCGGCCGATCGACGCCGGCACCGACGCCGCCCTGTCCAACAACTTCGCCTTCGCCGGGGCCAACGCCGCCCTGGTGCTGACCCGCCCCGGCGCGCACACCCCGCCGGAGCCCGACTGGGACCGGGTCGTGGTCACCGGCGTGTCCGTGCTCGGCCCGGCCGGCGACGGGGCGGAGGCCGCCGAGCGGGCCGTCCGTGACGGCCGCGCGCCGGTCCACCACGAGGCGGGCCTGCGGCTGGGCCGGGCGGACCTGCCCGAGGACGGCATCGCCCCGTACCTCACCCGCCGCCAGCGGCGGCGCATGGACCGGCTCGCGGTGCTCAGCGTGGTGTCCACCGCCAAGGCGCTGGCCGACGCGGGCCTGACCGCCGACGAGCGGGTCGGCGTCGTCTTCGGCACCGGCACCGGCCCCATGGAGGCGATGGAGAAGTTCGTCCTGCCCCTGTTCGACGAGGGCCCCGCCGCCGCCGACCCGAGCGTCTTCCCCAACACCGTCTACAACCAGGCCGCCGGCCAGGTCGCCACCCACCTGGGGCTGCGCGGCCCCACCAGCACCGTCTCGGCCGGCCACGCCACCGGCGCCGCCACCGTGGCCTACGCCGCCGACCTGCTGTCCGCCGGGCACGCCGACGCGCTGGTGTGCACGGTCACCGACACGCTCACCGAGCAGGTCGCCCGCGCCTACGCCGCCACCGGAGCCGCCTCCACCCGGGTGCCCGGCGCGCCCGCGGACGGCCGGTTCACCCTCGCCGAGGGCAGCGTCGCGCTCGTCCTGGAGCGGCTGTCGGCCGCCCGCGCGCGCGGCGCGACCGTGCTCGGCGAGGTGCTCGGCCAGGGCATGGCCTCGGACGCCAGCCGCGCCCGGCTGTGGGATCCGCGCGGCCGCGGCCTGGAGCTGGCCATGCGCCGTGCCCTGGACGACGCGGGCCTGGGCCCCGAGGGCGTCGGCGAGGTGTGGCTGTCGGCCGCCGGCCTCACGGCGGCCGACCGGGCCGAGGAGGCGGCGGTGGCGCGCGTGTTCGACACCGCCGACCCGGCCCGGCACGCGCCCAAGACCGTCCTGGGCGAGCCGATGGGCGTGGGCGGCGCGCTGTGCCTGGCGCTCGCCCTGTGGACCGGGCGGTCGGGCACGGGTGGCCCGGCGCTGGTCAACAGCTCGTCGCTGGGCGGCAGTCACGTGTCACTGGTGGTCGCCGCGGGCGACCCGAAGGAGGAGTCATGAACCCCGAAGCCCCCAACCCCGCGGCGGCGAGCCCCGACGCCGCGGCCCTGACGGCGGCGAGCCCCGGAGCACTGCGCGGAAAGGTCGCCCTGGTCACCGGCGGCTCGCGCGGCATCGGCGCCGCCGTCTGCCGGGCGCTGGCGGCCGCCGGCGCGGCCGTGGCCGTCAACTACCGCTCGTCCGAGGGCCCGGCCAAGGAGGTGGTCCGCGCGATCGAGGAGGCCGGCGGGACCGCGCTGGCCGTCCCCGGCGACGTGGCCGACCACGCCGCGGCCGAGGAGATGGTGCGGCGGACCACCGCCGAACTCGGCGGCCTGCACATCCTGGTCAACAACGCGGGCGTCGCCAAGGACGCGCTGATCTACACCATGGCGCCCGACGACTGGCTGGACGTCATGCGCGTCAACTTCGGCGGCGTCTTCAACTGCACCAAGGCCGCCCTGCCGCACTTCATGTCGCAGGGCGAGGGTGTCATCGTCAACGTCTCCTCGGTCATGGGCGAGCGCGGCTGGGTGGGCGAGTCCAACTACGCCGCGTCCAAGGGCGCCGTCAACGCCTTCACCCGCTGCTGCGCCATGGAGGCCGCCCGCTTCGGCGTCCGGGTCAACGCCGTCCTGCCCGGCTTCTCGCCCACCGACCTGGTCGCGGGCCTCACCGAGGGCCAGACCGGCAAGGGCATCCGGCGGCAGATCCCGATGCGCCGGTTCGGGTCGGTGGAGCAGATCGCCGAGGTGGTGCGCTTCCTGGCCGGCCCGGAGTCGGCGTACATGACCGGCTCGCTGGTCACCGTGGACGGCGGCGCCATGACCGCGCTCGGCCTCGGCCGGCCCAACTGACCGCCGTACGCCCGTATCCGGGCCGACGCCCCGCGGATCTGTAGGGGTGTGAGCACGGCGCCGAGCCCGATCCTCACCGCAGTGACGACGCCCCGGGGCGCTGTGTGCGACACAGGGGCGAAATATCACTCGACATCACTTTTTGCCGGACGCGTCATCCCAGACGTTTCCCACGACGCCAACCGACAGGAGACCGTACCCATGGACCGTACCCAGATCAGCGCAGCCGTCCAGCAGGCCGTCGTCGAGGCCGTCGGCGCCGAGCCGGAGGAGGTCACTCCCGAGGCCACGCTGCTCGACGAGCTCGGCGCCGAGTCCATCGACCTGCTGGACATCCTCTTCCGCCTGGAGCGGTCGCTGGGCGTGAGGATCCAGGCCTCCCAGCTCGCCGAGTACGTCCAGGGCGGTATCCCGGACGAGGAGTTCGGCGACGAGAACGAGATCATCACCGAGCGGGGCCTGGCCCAGCTCAAGACCGTGATGCCGCAGATCGACGTGGACGAGCTGGCCGGCCGCCTCCAGGCCACGCAGGTGATGGGCCTGTTCACGGTCGACAACCTCACCGCCCTGGTGGCCGCCCAGGTCGAGGCCGGCGCCACCGCCGCGGCCGTCTGAGAGGGCACGCGGTGACCGCCATCCACATCGTCGGGACCGGCGGCTACCAGCCGGGCGATCCGATCCCCACCAGCGAGATCGCCCGGCTCGCCGGCCCGCTGCCCCAGGAGGTGCTCGAAGGCCTGTCCATCGAGCGCCGGTTCTGGATGATCGACCCCAAGACCGGGGAGCACCGGGAGAACAACTCCGACATGGCCTACAAGGCCGCCGTACGGGCCCTGGAGGCCGCCGGCGCCGAACCGGGCGACGTCGACCTGATGATCCTGGCCACCGGCACTCCCGACTACCCGCTGCCGCCGCTGGTCAACCTGGTCCAGGACCGGCTCGGACTGACCCGCTGCTCCACCCTGGAGATCCGCTCCGGCGGCGCAGGCGTGGTGCAGGCGCTGGACATCGCCCGCATGTACCTGTCCGCGGGCACCCACCGCACGGCGCTGGTCATCGGCAGCGAGGCCATCTCGCCGGTGCTCGCGCCGGTCTTCCTCGGCAGGGATCCGCAGTCGATCCGGATGCGCGACCGGATGCCGCTGTACATGTTCGGCGACGGCGCCGGGGCGATGGTGCTGCGCGCCTCGGACGCCCCGGGCGGGCTGATGCCCGCCGCCTCCGCCTGCGTCGGCGGTGGCCGCAAGCCCGGCATCCACTCCGTCGGCGGGGGCACCCACGCGCCCATCCACGAGCAGCTGAAGGCCCGCCGGCTGGTCGACCTGCGGGTCGACGTGGTCGGCGCGGGCGACTTCACCCCGGTCATGGTGACCGAGGCGGTGGACGCCGCTCTGGAGCGCGCGGGCGTGAGCGTGGACACCCTCGACCTGTGCCTGGTCCCGGAGGGCAACGTCGGCTGGATGCTGGACTCGCTGCGCGAGGCCGGCCTGGACACCGGCGCCTGGAAGGCCCTCGACGGGAAGGTCGTCGACAGCCTCGCCACCATGGGCGCGGTCGGCTGCGCCGCCGTGCCGCTCTTCCTGGACGACGCCTGGCGCACCGGGCGGGTCCGCCCCGGCGACCGGATCCTGCTCGTCGGCGTGGAGTCCACCAAGTGGATCTACGCGGGAGCGGTCGTCGACTGGACCGCGCCGGCGCCGTCCTGACGCCGTCCGCGAGCGTCGCCGCCTTGTCCTGCTCGTCCTGACGCCCCTGGGCGTCACCCGCCGTCACGAAGGGGCGCCATACCCATGCCCTCCGCACGCCTTGGGCCGCCGGTCGTCGGCCCGCAGCAGTTCCGGCACGTCATGGGCCAGTTCGTCACCGGCGTCACCGTGGTGACGGCGTGCGCCGAGGACGGCCCGCACGGCACGACCGTCAACTCGTTCACCTCGCTGTCGCTCGACCCGCCGCTGGTGATGATCTCCCTGGGCGCCGCGTCCCGCACCGCCGCGGTGGTCGCGGCGGCCGGGGCGTTCACGGTCAACATCCTCAGCCGGGGCCAGGCCGAGCTCGGCGCGCGGTTCGCCGCCAAGGGGCGGCCGTCGGGTCACGCGGCGTTCGCCCGCGTCCCGCACCGCCCCGGGGGCAACGGCGCGCCGGTCCTCACCGGCGCGCTCGCCCACCTGGAGTGCCGGACCGAGCAGCGCATTCCGGCCGGCGACCACGTCCTGTTCGTGGCGCGGGTGGTGGACCTGGCCGCCGCGTCCGAGGCGGCCGGGGACGGTCCGCTGGCCTTCCACCAGGGGAGGTTCCTCACCCTTCCCTGACAGCGGCATCGCGGGCGAGGGCCGGGCGCGGCGCCGCGCCCGGCCCTCGCCGTCGTCCGCGCGCCGTTCCGACCCGCCGCCGGGTGGCGTACGCGCCCGGGGCGGCCCGCCGCGCCCGCCTGTCCCGTTCTCCCGACATCCGTATCGACCGCACCCGTCAAGGAGTCGTCAGCCGTGATCGCCTTCCTCTTCCCCGGCCAGGGGTCCCAGCGCGTCGGCATGGGAAAGGACCTGGCCGAGCGCCACCCGGAGCTGGTGGAGCGCTACTACCGCCCGGCGGAGGAGCTGCTGGGCCTGCCGCTCGCCCGCATGTGCTGGGAGGGCCCGGCCGAGGCGCTGCGCGACACCCGGATCACCCAGCCCGCCGTCTTCCTGACCAGCCTGGTCACGCTCGACGTGCTGCGCGCCCGCGGCCTGGAACCGGCCGTGGTCGCCGGTCACAGCCTGGGCGAGTACACCGCCCTGGTGTGCGCGGGAGTCCTGGACTGGCGGGACGCGCTGCTGCTGGTACGGCGCCGGGGCGAGCTGATGGCCGCGGCCGCGGAGCGCGCGCCCGGGGCCATGGCGGCGGTGGTCGGCCTGCCCGCACCCACCGTGCGGGCGCTGTGCGAGGCCGCGGCCGCCGAGGCCGGCGGCGTGGCGGAGATCGCCAACGACAACGAGCCCGAGCAGCTGGTCGTCTCGGGCACCGTCGCGGCGGTGCGCGCGGCGGCCGCGGCGGCGAAGGAGAGCGGGGCGCGGAAAGTCGTGATGCTGGACGTGAGCGCTCCGTTCCACTGCAGTGTGATGCGGGATGTGGAAGAGGAATTCAGCGCGCGACTGGAAAAGGTCGAATTCCGCGATCCGCGAATTCCGGTGGTGGCGAATGTGACCGCCGAGTATGTGCGCGATGCGGGAGCCGCGGTGGACGGCCTGCGCCGCCAGCTCGCCGGTTCCGTCCGGTGGACGGAGACTCTCCGGCGGCTGGCGGCGGACGGCGTCACGGCTTTTGTGGAAGTGGGGCCCGGGAAGGTGCTGACCGGTTTCGCCCGGGCCACCTGCCCGGACGTTCCGCACTACGCCACGCGGGACGCGCGGCAGCTCGACCGGGCCGTCGCCGGACTGACCGTGAACGATGTGGAGACCAATGGTGGCGGCGTATGAGATGTTGTAAATTGAACAGGCGGACCGGCCGGGGACGGCCGGTCCGGTAGGCCGCACGCCGCTGCCGGGTGAGGGGAGCCGTAGCCATGGATCACGAGCAGGCCATGGATCACGAGCAGGCGCAGCTGCTGGGACGCCTGGCCGAGGCCGTGGGTCCGGTACCGCCCAGCGTCCTTCAGCAGGCCAGGGCGCTGTTCACAGAAGTCGCCGGTCGTCCTGGTGGGGCCGGGAGTGCGGACCGCTGTGACGGCGCCCGGGAGGAGCGCAGGGACGCGGCCCCCGCGGAGCGGACAGCACAAGCCTCTCGGGCGTAGCGCGGCGGCTGACGGCGAAGGCCCGCAGCCCCGCCGCCCTGATGCGGGAGACCAGCGCGGCGTCGTCCTTGCGCAGCCGGCCCTGGCTCTGGTCGCCCAGCAGCTTCTCCAGCCGCGCCAGGCACCGGGCGCGCACCGGTCCGAGCGACCCGCGCGGCATGCCCAGCGTCTCGCCGATCTCGTCGTAGGACATCGGCGGGTCGGTGACCAGCAGGCCCAGCAGCGCCTGGCACTTCGGGGACAGCGCGCAGAAGGCGGTCAGGACCTCGTCGTCGCGCTCGCGCGCGAGCGCCACGTCCTCCGGCAGGTCGGCGGTGGACTCCGGGCGGTCG
Organism: Streptomyces sp. B1866; assembly: GCF_031932565.1. Classification (NCBI taxonomy): domain Bacteria; kingdom Bacillati; phylum Actinomycetota; class Actinomycetes; order Kitasatosporales; family Streptomycetaceae; genus Streptomyces; species Streptomyces sp. B1866. The sequence continues at coordinate 10,923 of NZ_JAVSCF010000014.1, read as the reverse complement.
AACGCCTCGGCGCCGCCGACCGGGACGCTGCGACCGGACTTCTCCAGGTGCTTCAGGCTCTCCCGCCGCGCGGAGGTGGAAATCCACTGCGCCAGTCGCTCGGGTGAACGCAGCTTGTCCAGATGCTGGACGACGCGCAGCCAGGTGGACTGGCTGACGTCCGCGCAGTCCGCGGGGCCGAGCCGGTGCGAGCGGGCAATCGCCCAGATCAGCGGGGCGTAGCGCTCCACTATCCTGTTCCAGGAATCCTGGTCTCCGGAAAGGCAGCCGTCCACCAGTTCATTCAGCGTCAGTTCCTGCATGAATCCCCCCGTGTGTTACTTTCTTTCACCCGACCGGATGGGAACCCCCTCCCCTCCGCGGGTGGCGAAGACATGCGGATACCCGCTTTTACCTCCGCTATGATTGTTTACTATACGGGGATCTCGGCTCGACCTGTCAACCTTTTCCGGAATGTACGGGGATGTCGACTGGCTGGTAACAGCCTGTCGACAGGGCCTGGCCGGTCACCGGGCGGACGTGACGTTGTCCACCATGCGGATTCCTTGACGGCGCGCCACATGTATCCCTGACTGGTTCCGCGGGGATCGGAGGGGAGAGGACCGTAAGGTGTCGCCCGCCGCGGCATGCGGCGGCGGCGTCGGTCCCGTACCGAGTAGGAAGGGGCGTGTGATGAGAAGTGACAGCGACACCGTGGACAGCGGCACCGCGGGCGGCGACGCGGCGGGGGCGGGGGTCCGCGTCGCGAGCCTGGCGGACCTGCCGCCCGGCGAGCTGACGAGCGTGGAGGTGGACGGCGTCGCCGTGCTGCTGGCGAACGTCGGCGGCACGGTGCGCGCCGTGCGCGACCAGTGCACCCACGAGGAGGCGCCGCTGTCCGAGGGCGACCTGGAGGGCGACACGGTGGTGTGCCCGTGGCACTTCGCCTCCTTCTGCCTGCGCACCGGCGAGGCGCTGGAGGCTCCCGCGACGGAGCCGGTGCGGACCTACGAGGTGCGGGTCGTCGACGGGGAGGTGTACGTGTCCCGGCCATGATCGCCGTCGTGATACCGGAAAACCCGAGCTGCCGATGTTAACTAAACCGAGGCGCTGTATCGTGTGGCCGTACGCCGAGTTGTCGAGCGGTCGGGCGGCAGGGAGGGGGACGTGTGTCGCAAGGGGACGCGCACGTCGCGCCGTACTCACGGCGCGAGCGGCTGCGGATCGCGACCATCCGCGAGATCAAGGGCGTCGCGCGCATGCTCCTGGTCCAGGAGGGCCCGGAGAACGTCACCATCAGAGCCATCGCCCGCGAGATGGGCATGACCGCGCCGGCCGTCTACCGCTACTTCAGCAGCCGTGACGCGCTGATCCTCCAGCTGCGGGTGGACATCTTCGCCGAGATGGCCCGTCAGCTGCGCTCCGTCATCGAGGAGCTGCCCCGGGAGGAGGCCGCCCGGCGGCTGATCGAGGCGGCCCGGGCTCTGCGGGTGTGGGCCATCAAGCACCCGCACGAGTTCGGGCTGATCCTCGGCCCGTGGGCCCCGGGTCTGGGCCGGGAGGAGACCAAGCCGGAGCGGGCCATGGGCTGGGTCTTCGGTTCGGTCTTCGCCGAGCTGATCTCGGAGCTGTGGCGGGTGCGCGGCTTCCCCGCCCCCAAGGAGGACGAGCTCGACCCCCGGCTGGTGCGCCAGCTCACGAGCATGAGCGCCGGTCACGGCGTCGACATGCCGGTGGGCGCCATCGCCGTCATGCTCCGCTGCTGGGCCCGCATGTACGGGGTCGTCTCCATGGAGGCGCTGGGCCACATGTCCTTCGCGCTCGCGGAGGGCAGGCCCTTCTTCGAGTTCGAGCTGCGGGGGCTGTGCTCGGTGCTCGACATCGAGGAGTTCTACGACGAGCCCGCCGGGTAGGGCCCGGTCCGTCCCCTTCCGCCGTCACCCGCCTCCCCGCGGCCCTCTTCTCCCTTTCTCTCTCCCGTCTTCTTCTCGTCACCTTCTCTTCCTCTGCCCGTCCTTTTCTTTCCGGTTCCATCCTGTTCCGTCCCCGCTCCTCCACCGCTCGCCCACCGTCCGTCCCGTGACGGTCCGGCACCCGCCGGGACGGCGCGCGGGCGCCGACTGGCGCACGCGGGCCCGCCTGTTCGGTGGCATCTGCACGCACCGCGGCGCGGCGCGGCGTGTGGAAGCACCGCGCCGGGTGTGGCGGGAGAAAACTCCCCACACGTTTGTGCACCAAGAGGCGTAAGCTGTAGCTGCTCATTCGGACACGTCCGGACCAGCGTCGTTGTGCCCTGTCAGAGCGCGGAGGCAGCATGCCCGAGCAACGGGTCGGCGCGGCGTGTCCGCATCGTGTCGACCTTGCCAGACGGTGTAGAACGGGGGATGTGACGGCATTGGCTACACGGCCCTTCTCCAGCGCTCCCGTGGGGCCCGGAAGGGTCTCGTGGGGAGGCGTGGTTGTCACCCGTATGCCTGGCTGTCCGCGGTGACCGCGGAGGACGAGCGCAGCGGGTCCCCAACCACGTCGAGCGGCAGGGCCGGCAGCCGGCGGCACGCCCAGGCCGTCCTCGACAAGGCCGCGCGCGAGAACTTCCCCGTGGCACCGTTCTTCGTGCCGCGCCCCTGGCGCGCGGGCCTGATGGCGGTCTACGGCTACGCCCGGCTCGTCGACGACATCGGTGACGGCGACCTGGCGCCGGGCGGTGCGGACGCCCGGCTGCTCGGCGTGGACCCGGCACTGGCCGACGACCGGCTCGCCATGCTCGACGCGTTCGAGGCCGACCTGCGCAGAGTCTTCGACGGCCAGAGCGGCCAGAGCGGCCAGGCCGGTCACGGCAGTCAGGCCGGGCACAGTGGCCAGGCCGGCGCTCCCACGGGCACCGGCGGGGCCGGACGCGGGCGCGGGGACCCGGCCGAGGAGGCCCGCCACCCGCTGCTGCGCGCCCTGCGCCCGGCCGTGCGCCGCCACCGGCTGCCGCCCGAGCCCTTCTTCGACCTGATCGAGGCCAACCGGCAGGACCAGCGGGTGCGGCGGTACGCCACGTACGACGAGCTGCTCCAGTACTGCACCCTGTCCGCCAACCCGGTCGGCCGCCTCGTCCTCGCCCTCACCGGCACCGTCACCCCCGAGCGCGTCCGCCGCTCCGACATGGTCTGCACGGCCCTGCAGATCGTCGAGCACCTCCAGGACGTGGCCGAGGACCTCGGGCGCGACCGGGTCTACCTGCCCGCGCAGGACATGAAGCGCTTCGGCGTCACCGAGGCCGACCTCGCGGCCCCCACGGCCGGCGCGCCGGTCCGCGCCCTGATCGCGTTCGAGGCCGAACGCGCCCGCGACCTGCTGAATGACGGCACCCCCCTGGTGGGTAGCGTCCACGGCAGGCTGAGACTGCTGCTCGCCGGATTCGTGGCCGGAGGGCGGGCCGCGCTCCGGGCGATCGCGGCCGCAGGACACGACGTACTCCCCGGACCGCCCAAGCCCACCAAGCTCAGCCTGCTGCGCGAGGTGGGGGCGACACTGCGAAGAGAGGGGTGAGCCGACCGTGGACGTCACTCCGTACGCGTCCGCGCCCGTGCTCGCGGCGTACCGATACTGCGAGGCCGTGACCGGGCAGCAGGCCCGCAACTTCGCCTACGGCATCAGGCTGCTGCCGACCGGCAAGCGCCACGCGATGTCGGCGCTCTACGCCTTCTCGCGCCGCGTGGACGACATCGGCGACGGCCCGCTGGGCGCCGACGCCAAGCGGGCCCGGCTCGCGGCCACCCGCGCCCTGCTCGACCGGATCCGCGCCGGCGAGGTCGAGGAGGACGACACCGACCCGGTGGCCGTCGCCCTGGCGCACGCGGCGCGGCACTTCCCGATCCCCCTCGGAGGGCTGGACGAGCTGATCGACGGCGTGCTGATGGACGTCGCCGGCCGGACGTACGAGACCTGGGACGACCTGAGCGGGTACTGCCGGTGCGTGGCGGGCGCCATCGGCCGGCTGTCGCTGGGCGTGTTCGGTACCGTACCCGGCGCGCGCGACGCCGCGCGCGCCCCTGAGTACGCTGATACGCTCGGGCTCGCGCTCCAGCTCACCAACATCCTCCGGGACGTCCGGGAGGACGCCGCGTCAGGGCGCGTCTACCTGCCGGCCGACGACCTCGCCAAGTTCGGCTGCTCCGCCGGCTTCGGCGCCGCCACCGTCCCGGCCGAGGCCGACTTCACCGGCCTGGTGCACTTCGAGGTGCGGCGCGCCCGGGGCCTGTTCGAGGAGGGCTTCCGGCTGCTGCCCATGCTGGACCGGCGCAGCGGCGCCTGCGTGGCGGCCATGGCCGGCATCTACCGCAGACTCCTGGACCGCATCGCCCGCGACCCCGAGGCCGTCCTGCGCGGCCGGGTCTCGCTGCCCGGCCACGAGAAGGCGTACGTCGCCGTGCGCGGCCTCACCGGGCTCGACGCCCGCGGCGTGTCCCGGCAGGCCGCCGCGCCGACCGTGAGGGGGACCGCGTGACACCGCGGACCGCTGCCCCGCCCCCGCGGGCGCCCCGCCGCCCGGCCGCCGGGCCGCCGCCCGCCCGGGAGGCGGTCGCGTGACGGCGTCCACCACCCACCGCGACCCGCACACCGGCGCGGCAGGCCGTCCGGGCGAGGCGGCCGTCGTCGTCGGCGGCGGCCTCGCGGGCACCGCCGCGGCGCTGGCCCTCGCCGACGCCGGGCTGCGCGTGACGCTGCTGGAAGGGCGGCCCCGGCTGGGCGGCCTCGCCTTCTCCTTCCGCCGCGCCTCCCCGGTCGGCTCCCTGTCGGTCGACAACGGCCAGCACGTCTACCTGCGCTGCTGCACCGCCTACCAGTGGTTCCTCGACCGCGTGGGCGCCGCCGCCCTCGCCCCGCTGCAGGACCGGCTCGACGTGCCCGTACTGGACGCGGACGCGCCGGCCGGGCGGCGCCTGGGCCGGCTGAGCCGCACCGCCTGGCCCGCGCCGCTGCACCTCGGCCGCAGCCTGGCCGCCTACCCGCACCTGTCGCTGGCCGAGCGGACCCTGGTGGGCCGCGCCGCACTCGCGCTGGGCCGCCTCGACCCCGCCGACCCCGCGCTCGACGACGTGGACTTCGCCAGCTGGCTGCGCCGCCACGGCCAGTCACCGCGCGCCGTGGAGGCGCTGTGGGACCTCGTCGGCGTCGCCACGCTCAACGCGCGCGCGCCCGAGGTGTCGCTGGGCCTGGCCGCCATGGTCTTCAAGACCGGGCTGCTGTCCTCCTCCGGCGCCGCCGACATCGGCTGGGCGCACGCCCCGCTCGGCGAGCTGCACGACACCCTCGCCCGCGCCGCGCTCACCAAGGCCGGGGTGACCTGCGCCCTGCGCGCCCGCGCCACCTCCCTCGCGCGCGGCCCGGACGGCCGCTGGAGCGTCGCCGTCGACGGCGCGCCGGGCGAGGGCGGGCCGCTGACCGCCCGCACCGTCGTCCTGGCCGTGCCGCAGCGCGAGGCGCACGGGCTGCTGCCCGCCGGCGCGCTCGCCGACCCCGAACGGCTGACCCGCATCGGCACCGCGCCGATCCTGAACCTGCACGTCGTCTACGACCGCACGGTGCTGCGCCGCCCGTTCTTCGCCGCGCTCGGCACCCCCGTCCAGTGGGTCTTCGACCGCACCGGCGCCTCCGGCCTCGCGGACCTGCCCGGCGCGGGCGGCAGCCAGTACCTGGCCGTCTCCCAGTCCGCCGCGTACGACGACATCGACCGGCCGGTCGCCGAGCTGCGCGCCCGCTACCTGCCCGAGCTGGAGCGGCTGCTGCCGCGGGCCCGCGGCGCGGCCGTGCGGGACTTCTTCGTCACCCGGGAGCGCACCGCGACGTTCGCCCCCACCCCGGGCGTCGGACGGCTGCGGCCCGAGGCCGCCACCCGGGCGCCCGGCCTGTACCTGGCCGGCGCGTGGACCGCCACCGGCTGGCCCGCGACCATGGAGGGCGCCGTGCGCAGCGGCCTGTCCGCGGCCGGCGCGGCACTCGCCCGCCTCGGCCGCCCGCACCACGATCCGCTCCAGGAGACGACGGCATGAGCAGCATCACCAAGAACAGAGGAGAGACTGTGACCCCGGCGATCCCAGCTCTGGACACCGCAGGCGTCACCGCCCTGCTGGAGCGAGGGCGCACGCTCGCCACGCCGGTGCTGCGCGCCGCCGTGAGCAGGCTCGCGCCGCCCATGGACGCCGTCGCGGCCTACCACTTCGGCTGGGTCGACGCCCAGGGCCGCCCCGTCGCCGGCGACGGCGGCAAGGCCGTACGGCCCGCGCTGGCCCTGCTGTCCGCCGAGGCCGCGGGCCGCGCCCCCGACACCGGCGTGCCCGGAGCGGTCGCCGTCGAACTGGTGCACAACTTCTCCCTGCTCCACGACGACCTGATGGACGGCGACGAGCAGCGCCGGCACCGGGACACCGTCTGGAAGGTGCACGGCCCCGCCCAGGCCATCCTCGTCGGCGACGCCCTGTTCGCGCTGGCCAACGAGGTGCTGCTGGAGCTGGGCACGGTGGAGGCCGGGCGCGCCGCCCGCCGCCTGACCACGGCCACCCGCAAGCTCATCGACGGCCAGGCCCAGGACATCTCCTACGAGCACCGCGAGCGGGTCACCGTCGAGGAGTGTCTGGAGATGGAGGGCAACAAGACCGGCGCGCTGCTGGCCTGCGCCGCCTCCATCGGCGCGGTGCTCGGCGGCGCCGACGACGCCACCGCCGACACCCTGGAGCGCTACGGCTACCACCTGGGCCTGGCCTTCCAGGCGGTGGACGACGCGCTCGGCATCTGGGGCGACCCGGTGGCCACCGGCAAGCAGGCCTGGAGCGACCTGCGGCAGCGCAAGAAGTCGCTGCCCGTGGTGGCCGCGCTCGCCGCGGGCGGCGCCGCCTCCGACCAGCTCGCCCGGCTGCTCGCCGACGACGCCGGCAAGACCGAGGCCGAATTCGCCGACTTCGACGAGGAAGAGTTCGCCACCCGCGCGGCGTTGATCGAGAAGGCGGGCGGCCGGGACTGGACCTCCCAGGAGGCCCGCCGCCAGTACGCGACCGCCGTCGCGGCGCTTCAGGAGGTGGACATGCCGTCCGACGTCCGGGACCGCTTCGTGGCGCTGGCCGACTTCGTCGTCGTACGGGAGAGGTGAGGCGCCGACGTCCCCGCTCCACCGCGTCCGGCTCGCCGGCGTGCCCCGCGCGGGCGCCCGGCCGGCAGACGCACCCGACGACGGTAGGCACGCGACACCGCAGAAGGGCAGGACATGGCAGTAACCGCTGTCGGACCCTCCGAGCCGCACGGAACCGGCACGCTCGACGCGGCCCGCGAGGCGACGGCGCGCGCCGTCGACCACCTGCTGTCCCGCCAGGACGAGCAGGGCTGGTGGAAGGGCGATCTGGAGACCAACGTCACCATGGACGCCGAGGACCTGATGCTCCGTCAGTTCCTCGGCCTGCGCGACCCCGCCACGTTCGACGCCGCCGCCCGCCACATCCGCTCCCGGCAGCGCCCGGACGGCACCTGGGCCACCTTCTACGGCGGCCCGCCCGAGCTGTCCGCCACCGTCGAGGCGTACGCGGCCCTGCGGCTCGCCGGGGACGCGCCGGACGCCCCGCACATGGCCCCGGCCGCCGCGTGGGTGCGCGAGCAGGGCGGCATCGCCGCCGCCCGCGTCTTCACCCGGATCTGGCTGGCCCTGTTCGGCTGGTGGAAGTGGGACGACACGCCCGAGCTGCCGCCCGAGCTGATCTTCCTGCCCCCGTGGTTCCCGCTCAACATCTACGACTTCGGATGCTGGGCCCGCCAGACCATCGTGCCGCTCACCGTCGTCTCCGCGAAGCGCCCGGTGCGCCCCGCCCCCTTCACCCTGGACGAGCTGCACGCCGACCCGGCGCGGCCGAACCCGCCGCGTCCGCTCGCGCCCGCCGCCACCTGGGACGGCGCCTTCCAGCGGCTGGACAAGGCGCTGCGCGCCTACCGCGGCGTCGCGATCCGCCCGCTGCGCCGCGCCGCGCTGAAGTCCTGCGCGCGCTGGATCATCGAGCGGCAGGAGAACGACGGCTGCTGGGGCGGCATCCAGCCGCCCGCCGTCTACTCGATCATCGCCCTGCACCTGCTGGGGTACGACCTGGACCACCCCGTGCTGCGGGAGGGCCTTGCGTCCCTGGACCGGTACGCGGTCTGGCGCGAGGACGGCAGCCGCATGATCGAGGCCTGCCAGTCCCCGGTCTGGGACACCTGCCTCGCGGCCGTCGCGCTCGCCGACGCCGGCGTCGAGCCCGACCACCCGGCGCTGGTGAAGGCCGCGGACTGGCTGCTGGCCGAGGAGGTGCGGCGGCCCGGGGACTGGGCGGTGCGCCGGCCGGACCTGCCGCCGGGCGGCTGGGCCTTCGAGTTCCACAACGACAACTACCCCGACATCGACGACACCGCCGAGGTCATCCTCGCGCTGCGCCGGGTGCGCCACCCCGACTCCGCGCGGGTGGACGAGGCCGTGGCCCGCGGGGTGCGCTGGACGCTGGGCATGCAGTCGAAGAACGGCGCCTGGGCCGCCTTCGACGCGGAGAACACCAGCCCGCTGCCCAACCGGCTGCCCTTCTGCGACTTCGGCGAGGTCATCGACCCGCCGTCCGCCGACGTCACCGCCCACGTGGTCGAGATGCTCGCCTACGAGGGCCGGTCGCTGGACCCGCGCACCCGGCGCGGGGTGGCCTGGCTGCTGGACGAGCAGGAGCCCGGCGGGGCCTGGTTCGGCCGCTGGGGCACCAACTACGTCTACGGCACCGGAGCCGTGGTGCCCGCCCTGGTCGCGGCCGGTATCTCGCCCGCCTCCCCGGCGGTCCGCCGCGCCGTCGCCTGGCTGGAGAGCGTGCAGAACGAGGACGGCGGCTGGGGCGAGGACCAGCGCTCCTACCCCGACCGGGAGTGGGCCGGCCGCGGCGCCTCCACCGCCTCCCAGACCGCGTGGGCGCTGATGGCGCTGCTGGCGGCGGGGGAGCGGGACGGCAAGGCGGTCGAGCGCGGCGTCGCCTGGCTGGTGGAGACCCAGCAGCCGGACGGCTCCTGGGACGAGCCGTACTTCACCGGCACCGGCTTCCCGTGGGACTTCTCCCTGAACTACCACCTGTACCGGCAGGTCTTCCCCGTCACGGCGCTGGGACGGTACGTCCACGGCGAGCCGGCGGCGGCGACCGCGCCGCGGAGCGCTTGAATGCCCCAGGCACCACGCCCGCACCCCGGCACCCTCCCACCGCTGCTGATCACCTGCGCGCTCGGCATCGAGCGGCTGGCCCTGCGCGGCGGCCCCGGCCCCGGTCCCGCCGGAGGCGGCGTGACCGTGCTGCGCACCGGCATGGGCCCCCGAGCGGCGCAGCGGGCCGTGACCCGCACGCTGGACCCGGCGGCCGCGCCGGGACCCGTCCCGGACGTCGTCGCCACCGGCTTCTGCGCCGGGCTGGACCCGGGCATGCGCCCGGGCGACCTGGTGGTCGCCGCGGAGACCCGGGACGCCGTGGGCGCCACCCCCTGCACGGGCGGTGACGTGCTGGCCGAGGCCCTGTCCGGCGTGGCGCGCGCCCGTCCCGGCGGGACCGTCCACACTGGTCCGCTGGCCTGCTCCGACCACGTCGTACGGGGCGCCGAGCGGGCGGCGCTGCGGGCCACCGGCGCGCTCGCGGTGGACATGGAGTCCGCCGTGGTGCTCCGTACGGCCGTGGCAGCCGGCGCCCGCCGGGTTGCGGCCGTCCGGGTGGTCGTGGACGCTCCTGAACATGAACTTATCCGTATCGGAACACTGCGCGGCGGTATATCCGCCTTTCGGGTGCTACGCGCAGTGCTTCCCGCCCTTGTCCACTGGCACCGTTCCCTGCCGCTCCCCAGGAGGTGAGCTAGATGGCCATGCCGCTTCGTCAGACCATCCGGGTCGCGACGTATCTCTTCAACCAGAAAGTAGTCCGCAAGCGCGACAAGTTCCCGCTGATCGTGGAACTCGAACCGCTCTTCGCGTGCAACCTCAAGTGCGAGGGATGCGGCAAGATCCAGCACCCGGCCGGCGTGCTGAAGCAGCGCATGCCGGTCGCCCAGGCGGTGGGCGCGGTGCTGGAGTCCGGCGCGCCCATGGTCTCCATCGCGGGCGGCGAGCCGCTGATGCACCCGCAGATCGACGAGATCGTGCGGCAGTTGGTGGAGCGGAAGAAGTTCGTGTTCCTGTGCACCAACGCCGTGCTGCTGCGCAAGAAGCTGGACAAGTTCACGCCTTCCCCGTATTTCGCCTTCACGGTGCACATCGACGGGCTGCGCGAGCGGCATGACGAGTCGGTGGCCAAGGAGGGCGTGTTCGACGAGGCCGTGGAGGCGATCAAGGAGGCCAAGCGGCGCGGCTTCCGGGTCACCACCAACTCCACCTTCTTCAACACCGACACCCCGCAGACCATCATCGAGGTGCTCGACTACCTCAACGACGACCTCCAGGTGGACGAGATGATGGTCTCGCCCGCCTTCGCCTACGAGAAGGCGCCCGACCAGGAGCACTTCCTCGGCGTCGAGCAGACCCGCGAGCTGTTCAAGAAGGCGTTCGCCGGCGGCAACCGCCGCCGCTGGCGGCTCAACCACAGCCCGCTCTTCCTGGACTTCCTGGAGGGCAAGGCCGACTTCCCGTGCACCGCCTGGGGCATCCCCAACTACTCCCTCTTCGGCTGGCAGCGCCCCTGCTACCTGATGAGCGACGGCTACGTGCCCACCTACCGCCAGCTGGTGGAGGACACCGACTGGGACAAGTACGGCCGCGGCAAGGACCCGCGCTGCGACAACTGCATGGCGCACTGCGGCTACGAGCCGACCGCCGTCCTGGCCACCATGGACTCCCTCAAGGAATCGCTGCGCGCCGCCCGCGAGACGGTCGGCGGAAGCCGGTCGGCGTCATGACCGCTGTTGCGCTGGGAATGCCGTCTGTTCCGTTGA